>LNFH01000239.1 GCA_001464235.1 Rhizobiales bacterium Ga0077556
TTCCTCCCCCACAGGGAGTACCGGTCATGGACATTCCGTCCTCACGACCGGCCGTCGGAACGATTTCTACCGGGCGGCCGGATACCGTCCAGTACCGCGAGGCGGTACGGACGGAACTTCCCCGCGCCCAGCGGGTGACTCAGCCTCCATCCAACGCCGCCGGCACCGCCGTCGACGATCGGCGGAGCGGCGACACGGCATCGCGTGACGACCGCATCCTCACCGACCGTCGTGCGCGGATGGAGCGGATCGCCGACACGATCCGGGAATCCCTGCAGCGCCGGATCGAGAAGGACGAGGCCGCCGGCCTCCTCGTCTACCGCACGGTGGACAAGGAGACGGGCGAGGTCGTCCGCCAGTTTCCGGACGAGATGGTGCTGAAGCTCAAGGCCTATGCGCGCGAGATGGCACGCAAGGAGGAGAACGAGGCCGCCGACACGCCGCGGGTCGAACGGGTCGCCTGATCCATCGCCGCCGGTCAGATCCCTGAACCGCCCCCGAGGGCGGCTTTTGCCGTTGGCGCAGCCCTCATGCCGGGGCGCGCTTCGGCGCCAGAAGGATCAGCGCGACGCCGGCGAGAACCACCGCCGTTCCCGCGATCATCCGTGCGTCGAAACTGTCACCCGTAACGAGCACGCCGAGCCCGATGGCCATGAGCGGGCACATCAGCGTCAGGGTGGAGATGAGGTTCGCCTCGTATTTCATGATGAGCCTGAAGAACAGGCTGTGTCCCAGGAGCGACACGAACATCGCCGTGTAGATCAGCGCGCCGAGGAAGGGCCAGCCGGCATGGGCCGCGCGCTCGAGCTGGTTCGTCTCCAGCGCCAGCGACCCGAAGGCCAGCGGAATGGCTGAGGCAAACCCCACCCAGGCCTGGAACTGCAGCGGCTGCACGTTGTGCATCTTCTTCATCAGCACCACGCCGAAGGCCGAGGCGAAGGCGCTGGCGAGCACGAAGACGAGGCCGATCGACAGCACGAAACCCTTCGGATCGTACATGACGACGACCGCCCCGGCGAAGGCGAGCGCGATGCCGAGGCCCCGCCGCCAGTCGATCCGCTCCCCCAGCATCATGACCGACAACAGCGCCGTGATCGGCACGCCGAGCTGGGTGACGACCGCCGCGCTCGACGGCGTCGCCGTCATCAGACCGATCGAGACGAGGCCGAAGCCCCCCGCACCCATCATCAGCCCGACCACGGCGATCCGCCAGCGCGGCCGCGGCCAGGGCAGGAGCCAGGGCAGCGCCACCATGAGAACCAGCACGAAGCGCAGCGATGAGAACAGCAGCGGGGGAATGTCGAGATGGACGAGCGACAGCTTCGTCACGACGAAGTTGGTCGCCCAGATCAGGCAGACCAGCATCAGGAGGGCGAAGTCGCGGGCAAGCATGTCCCCGCTTGCGACAGCACGGCGTGCAGCGCAACCGGCGCAGCCGCGCGGCAGTCATGCCGCGCCGGCCGCGAACGGTAAGGGGATCAGCCCGGCGCGATCATCTTGCGCGGATCGACGAGGAGGTCGTAGTCCTCGGCGCTGACGAGGCCGGTCTTCAGTGCCTCTTCCTTCAGGGTCGTGCCGTTCTTGTGCGCGGTCTTGGCGATCTTCGCCGCATTGTCGTAGCCGATCTTCGGCGCCAGCGCCGTGACCAGCATGAGCGAACGCTCGACGCCCGCGCGGATGTTGTCCTCGCGCGGCGCGATGCCGACGACGCAGTTGTCCGTGAACGACACCGCCGCATCCGCCATCAGCCGCACCGACTGCAGGAAGTTGTAGGCCATGACGGGATTGAACACGTTGAGCTCGAAATGGCCCTGGCTGCCCGCGAAGGTCAGCGCCGCGTTGTTGCCGAAGACCTGCACGCAGACCTGCGTCAGCGCCTCGCACTGGGTCGGGTTGACCTTGCCGGGCATGATCGAGGAGCCCGGCTCGTTCTCCGGCAGGGCGAGTTCGCCGAGGCCGGCGCGCGGGCCGGAGCCGAGGAAGCGGATGTCGTTGGCGATCTTGAACAGCGAGGCCGCCACCGTGTTGATCGCCCCGTGCGAGAAGACCATGGCATCGTGGGCGGCGAGCGCCTCGAACTTGTTGGGCGCCGAGGTGAAGGCGAGGCCGGTGATGGCGGCGATGCGCGCGGCGACCTCCTCGGCGAAGCCGACCGGGGCGTTGAGGCCGGTGCCGACCGCGGTGCCGCCCTGCGCCAGTTCCATCAGGGCGGGCAGCGTCTGCTCGATGCGGGAGATGCCGTTGCCGACCTGCTGGGCGTAGCCGGAGAACTCCTGGCCGAGGGTCAGCGGTGTCGCGTCCTGGGTATGGGTGCGGCCGATCTTGACGATGTCCGCCCAGGCCTTCGCCTTGGCGTCGAGGGCGCCGTGCAGGTGCTTCAGGGCGGGGATGAGCCGGTGGACGATCTCCTCGGCGCAGGCCACGTGCATGGCCGTCGGATAGGTGTCGTTCGACGACTGGCTCATGTTGACGTGGTCGTTGGGATGGACCGGCTTCTTCGAGCCCATCTCGCCGCCCGCCATCTCGATGGCGCGGTTCGAGATCACCTCGTTGGCGTTCATGTTGGACTGGGTGCCGGACCCCGTCTGCCAGACGACGAGGGGGAAATGGTCGTCGAGCTTGCCGTCGATGACCTCCTGCGCCGCGGCGACGATGCCCTTCCCGATGGCGGGGTCGAGCCGGCCGAGCGCCATGTTGGTCTCGGCGGCGGCCCGCTTGACGATGCCGAGGGCGCGGACGATCGGTGCCGGCTGCTTCTCCCAGCCGATCTTGAAGTTGCCGAGGGAGCGCTGGGCCTGCGCGCCCCAGTAGCGGTCGGATGCGACCTCGATCGGGCCGAACGTGTCGGTTTCGGTACGGGTTTTCGCCATGGGTCAATACCTCCGGGGGCGTCCGGGCGCCGGACGGGCCATCGACGTCGCGGAGGCCCCGCGCGGTCTCGATCTAGCGGTCGGGATAGACCCGAAGCGGCCGCCGCGCAATCGACCGGGGGGCCGCCGACGCCCTCCTCCGACCACCCGGCAAATCCTGCCGGTTAACTCTTGCCGTGTCGGGAAGGACACACCCTCCCCGCCCAACCCTTTCAGAATACGCGAGATTTTGCCCGCGAGACGGAAATTAACCTTTGATTAGGGTTAACGGGGCAGGGTGCGTCAAAGGCCCGTGAGAATCGTCGGGCCCGGCCGAGGACCACCCATGAGCGACATCGTCCTTTCAAAAGGCATTCGCGGCAATCTTCTCTCGCTGATGAGCACCGCCGACCTGCGCGACCGGACGCAGTACCGTCTGTCGACGGGCAAGAAGGTGAACACCGCGCTCGACAATCCCGGCAACTTCTTCTCCGCCGCGATGCTGAATTCGCGCGCGACCGACATCACCAACCTGCTCGACGGCATCGGCACCGCCATCAAGACGCTGGAAGCGGCGGACAACGGCATCCGCTCCATCGTCCGCGTGGTCGAGAACGCCCAGGCCCTCGCCCGCCAGGCCCAGGGCTCGGCGGCCACCACCGCCCGCCTCGGCGGCGTCCTGCCCATCGTCGGCGGCGCCCAGGGCGCCATGACCATGCAGACGCCCCTGACCGACCTCGGCTTCGCCAATGCCGAGACGATCACCATCAACACCGGCACCAACCGCTCGACGACCCTGACGATCGGCGCGGGCATGACGGTCGGCGACCTCGTCAACGCCATCAACGACAACACCTCGCTCACCCCCGCGAGCGGCGCCGGCGTCACGGTCGGCACCACCTCGGGCGCCGATGCCCGCGCCCTGCTCTCGCCCGACGGCCGCCTGGTCATCGAGGCCATCGGCACCCAGCCGATCACCCTGTCCTCGTCGAACGCCGGCGCGGCCCTCGACAACATGGGCTTCCGCCTCTCCGACCGGTCGAAGCTCGCCGGCGAGCTGAACGTCACCCGCTCCAACATCGCCGCCCAGTTCTCCGAGCTGCGCCGCCAGATCGACCAGCTCGCCAAGGACGCGGGCTTCAACGGCGTCAACCTTTTGAACGCCGACACGCTGCAGGCCATGTTCAACGAGCGGCAGACCTCCTCGCTGACCATCACCGGCGTGCGCTTCTCGGTGGAAGAGGATCTGGCCATCCGCGACCAGATGAACAACTTCCAGACCGACCGCGACATCAACGTCGCCATGCAGGACCTGTCGCAGGCCATGGCGAAGCTGCGTTCGCAGTCGAGCGCCTTCGGTTCGAACCTCGCCCTCGTCCAGATCCGCCAGAAGTTCACCCAGGAAATGGCGAACACGCTGAAGACGGGCGCCGACAACCTCGTCCTCGCCGACATGAACGAGGAAGGCGCCAACATGCTGGCCCTCCAGACCCGCCAGCAGCTCTCCACCCAGGCCCTCTCGCTCGCCAACCAGGCCGACCAGAGCGTCCTCAGCCTGTTCGGCTAAAGCCTCAGGCCGGCAGTTGCATGCCGTGACCGTCGGGCGTCGTGTCGTCGACGACGCCGACGGTGGAAGCCGGCCAATGGGTCTGGATGATCTGCATCATCCCCTTGCCGTGCGGTCCGGCGAAATCCGTGCCCAATTCGGTCAGGGCATTGAGCCAGCTGACCGGCACGGCGCCCGCCTGGACGAGGCGCATGATCGCCGCATCCTCGGCCATCTTGCTGTTGGTGCTGGACACGTCGACGACGACGAAGACGTCATAGCCGTTGCGCAGCAGGTCGAGCGAGGTGTGCAGCGTGCAGTTGTCGATGGAAATCCCGCCGATCAGAACCTTCGTGCGTCCGGTCTGCCGAAGCCATTCCGCCAGTTCCGCCGTATAGCCGGTCGGCGTCGAGCGCGACTGGAACGTGCGCGCTCCCGCATCGATGAGGGCTTTGATCTCGGGCAGGAAGGACCCGTAATAGGGGCTCTCCTCGCCGAGCACGCCCGTCGGCATGCCGAACAGTCCGCTGAACTTGGCGAAGGCCGCGATGTTGTTGCGATATTGTTTGCCGGGGATCGTCGTCATGAGGTTGTCGAGCCCGGTGACGTAGTCGACATAGAGGAGCGCAGTATCGGCAGGCGTGAATCCGGTGAGGGCGGCGTTCTTCGGGGCGGTGCTCATGGCAGATACCTTTCTGTCCTGCGACAACGATGCAGCAGGAGATGGGTGGACCGTCCGTCCCGAAAAGTGCTTGGTTGAGCAACGTCATGTCCCAAGAATGGAACGATGATGGATGCGGACGACCTCGTTCTCTTCGACGCGATCATCGCATCCGGTGGCGTTTCGGCGGCGGCGCGCCGGCTGAACCTGCCGAAGACGACGATCAGCAGGCGCCTGAACCGGCTCGAGGCCGCCCTCGGCATCTCTCTGTTCGACCGCACCGGCCGCAAGCTGCGGCTGACCCGGGCCGGGGAGACGCTGCGCGCCCCCGCCATGGCCGCCGGCATCGCCCTGTCGGAGGCGCGCGCGCTGGCGCTGGCCGAGCGGGGAACGCCGCAGGGTGTCCTCAGGATCGTGTCGCCCTTCCTGTTCGGCCGGCTGATCCTGTCGCCCTATCTCGGTCGGTTTCTCGCCGCGAACCCTGAGGCCACCGCCATCGTCAGGTTCGACAACGCTCCCCTCGATCCACTCCGGGAGAACGTCGACGTGGCGATCCGCATCGCCGAGCCGACCGAACCCTATCTGATCTCATCAAAGCTCGCCGAGGCCGAACTCAGGCTCTTTGCGCCCGCGTCCCTCGCGCCGCAGATCGGGCGCGCCGAGGACCTCGCCGCGGTGCCGCTGATCCAGGTCGCCAACCAGCCGAGCCATGAGGTCCTTCTCAGGCTGACGGGCCATGGCGTCACCCACGAGGTCAGGGTGCGGGTTCGTTGCACGGTCAACGACCCGGAAGCCGCCTGTGCCATGGCCGCGGGCGGCGCCGGCTTCGCCGTCCTGCCGACCTTCCTCGCCGAGAGCTTCGTGAAGAACGGCGAGCTCGTGCCCGTCCTGCCCGAGATCACCGCCGGGAATGTCGCGATCTTCGCCCTGCTCCCGCCGGGACGCAATGCCATCCCCGTGGTCGCGAGTTTCCTGAAGGGCCTCCGTCGGGAGCTCTTGGATCAGCGGTTCGGGAAACTGCCGATTCCCTGACCATCGCCGCGAACAACGTCGAAACAGGACTGCACGGCCGCCCTGATCTGGACATCGTGGGCCATCAGGTCGATCTGTCATGATGGGCGCATGTGCTAGCATCGCGCGTTGACGAATCGTACGGAGGCTCTTGATGGCGCTGAAGGTCGAATTGAAGCCCGGCGAGAAGTTCATTCTCGGCGACAGCGTCATCGTCAACGACGACCAGCGCACCCGCCTCACCATCGAGGGCGAGGCGCCGATCCTGCGCGAGAAGGACGTGATGACGGTCGAGGCCGCCGACACGCCCTGCAAGAAGATCTACCTCCTCGTGCAGCTCATGTACCTGTCCCGCGATCCTGTCCGCCATCACAAGATGTACTTCGACCTCGTCAACGACGTGGTGAAGGCGGCGCCCTCGACGCTCGGCTTTATCGACGACATCAACAATCACATATTAACCGGTTCGCTGTACAAGGCTCTAAAGGCCACGAAGGGCCTGATCGAGTACGAAGGGACTCTGCTGGGTCATGCATCACGGAGCAGCGGCGTACGCGTCGACCGCTAAGGTCACGGCAACGACCAATCCGCGCGACCTGGAGGCGAGCCTGCTCTTGAAGGCGGCGGCCAGGCTGCAATCGGTCAAGGACAACTGGGAGACGGGGCGCGCCGAACTCGGCCACGCCCTCGCCTACAACCGAAAGCTCTGGACGATCCTGTCGACCTCGGCGACCAAGCCCGAGAACCCGCTTCCGCTGCCGATCAAGAACAACATCGCCAATCTCGGCCTGTTCATCTTCCAGCGCACCATCGACATCGAGATCGAGCCGGCGCCCGAGAAGCTCGGCATTCTCGTCTCCATCAATTCCAACATCGCTGCGGGTCTCGCCGGCCGCGGCTGAACCCGGCCGCCGGGGGCGGCGAACGAGAAAGGGCGCGGCCGTCGAGGCCGCGCCCTTTCTCGTTCCGGGCCGCGCGGAGATGCGGCGCTACATGTAATTGACGATGGTGAGCTTGGAGAGCATCGAGCTCGTCTGGTAGCTCGCCTGCAGGTTGGTCTGCAGCGCCAGGATCTGCACCGTTACCTCGTTGTCGTCGACGCCCTCGATGTCGGCGAGAAGCCCGCCCAGCATGGAGCGGCGGTCGGAGTGGCGGGTCTTGGCGGAATCGGCGGCGGTGTTGGCCGCGGCGATCTCGATCTGGATCGACTGGACCGTCTGTGCGGCATTGTCCATGCTAAGCCCCGAAACGACGCGCGGCGTCAGCGCCTGGAAGCGCTCGAGACCGTTGGGATCGCTCTCGCTGAAGCGCAGCGAGCTCGCCACCGCCATGTACTGGACCGCGGTGCGCAGCGCCTCCTCGTCGGCGCGCACGCCATAGAAGACGGACTGTGAATTGTCGACCTCGGCCGACGCGGTCGCCCGCGGATTGGGAGAGACCCTGTCGCCCTGGTACCAGCGCACGGTGCTCGCCTCGGCATTCTGCGGCGTGTCGAAGGCGACGGCGTCGGCCATGGTTCCGGACACGCCCGGCACCAGACGCTTCGGCACACCGGGTTCGATGACGGGCGGGCCGGCGAGGGCCGCCGCATTGGTCTCGCCGTGGAAGAAGTCGTCGCCGGCCTTCACGGCGGATGCGGCGGCGAGCTTCGAGCCGACCATCCGGCTCATTTCCGTCCCGAGCGCCGCGCGCATGTTGTCGAGCGTCTCGGCGGAGGTGGCCCCGACGCGGAACTGCCCCGCCGCCAGCAGGTCGGCGTCGGCGGCGACCGCCGTCAGGGTGAGGTTCTCGACGCTGCCGTCCGGCAGGGTGAAGCCGACCGTGAGCGCCTGGTTCGGCGAGGCGTTGCCGGCGCCGGCGGCAATCGAAAGCGAGGCCGGCGGCCCGGCCGTCTTCGTCGCGGTAATGCCGTCCACCGCGCCGGACACGAGGCCGATCTTCAGGCCGAAGGAATGGGCGCCGTCCTCGGCGAGTACGACGGGCTGGGTGCCCTGGGCGGTCAGCGTCACCCGCCCCGTGGCGGCGGGGTTCGCCTCCGGATTGGCGCCGGCAACGCCGAGATCGGCCTGCATGCGCTCGAGCAGGACGGTCTTGAACCCGTCCTTGGAATTGTCGCCACCGAGGAAGATCGAGGGATCGAGCACCGGAGGCGTCGCCGACTTGCGCCCTCCGAAGACGTAGCGGGTGCCGTCGTTGGCGTTGAGCATGGAGACGACCGCATTCAGGCCGTCGCCGGCTGCGACCTGCCCGATGGTGCGGCCCGAGGACAGCTTGTACTCGTTCGGCTGCAGCGAGGTCTTGGTCGAGGAGACGGTCTTGGCGATGCCGGTCAGCGAGGTGTCGATGATGGAGATGCGGGTCGTCACCAGCGAGATGGACTGCTGCCAGGCGTCGATCTGGCTCATCGAGAAGCCGCGCTCCGGACCGAGACCGCCGTAGGTCTCCGACTTCTGGCCCGAGCCGAGCTGGCGCTGCAGCTCGGAGAGCTGCGTCTTCATGCGCATGAAGTCGCTGGCGTTCAGTCCCGACAGGATTCCCGAGGTGCGGATGGACATGACGCGGCCTTACATTCTCTGGAGCATGTCCAGCATCTCGCGGACGGCGCTCATCACGCGCGCATTGGCGCCGTAGGCGGTCTGGAGCTGGATCAGCAGGGTCATCTCGTCGTCGATGTTCACCGCCGCGACGCTGTCGAACCGGGCCTGGAGCTGCGTCACCACCGCCTCCTGGCCCTCGGCCACCTGCAGGGCGCTGGCGGCGTCGTTGGTCTGGGTGACGATGACGGAGCGGGCATAGGAGAGCACCGAACCCTGGAACGGGTGGCTGGTGGTGCCGAGGCTGCCGGCGGGGGCGAAATAGCGGTCGGTACTGGCGAGCGCCGCGACGAGGAAGGACGGACGGGTCTCGTCCGATTCCAGCGTCGTGGCGTTGATCTTGACCAGCGCGCTCGGATCGGCCTTCAGGGCGCCGTTGACGTCGATGCGCGAGGCGAGGCCGACATATTGGTTGCCCGCCCCCGTCACCTGGCCGCTGTAGAGACCGCCGGCCGCGGCGGTGTCGACGAAGAAGGGCAGCGCGCTGCCGCCGTCGGCAAGCGTGCGGGCGGTCACGTTGGCCGCAGCGCTGCCGACGCTTGCCCCCCCGGTGACCGTGGGATCGGCGAGGACGCGGAGGTTGCCTGTCGTGGGGTCGACGGCGACGCTGAAGGCTCCGGCCGGCGCGCCGACGCTGGCCGCCCAGGCGTTGATGGCCGTCTGCATCTGGGCCGCGTGCCCGGTGGCGCCGGTCGCCGAGGAGCCGGTCAGGCGATAGACGATGTCGTTGGGGTCGGCGGTCATGTCGTCCGACATGGTCACCGCGCCGTCGTCCACCCGCTTGAAGGTGATCTTCTGCGTGACGCCGTTCGCCGTCAGCTCCATCGTCACCGTGTCGCCGTCGACGAGACCGCTGCCGAGCGCCGTGTCGAAGCCGGTGGTCGGTCCCGGGCCGGCGACGGTCAAGGGCGTCGAGGTCGACGTGTTGCCCAGCGCCTGCGCGAGATTGGCGGCGATCTGGTCGAGCTGGGCCTGGGTGGCGGGCAGCGCCTTGTCGCGCAGCTCGATCAGCGCGGCGATCTTGCCGGAGGTGAACACCCCGGCGGCGATCAGGTCCACCGTGCCCGAGGATGTCGTCGCCGTGATGGTGCCGACCGTCCGTTTGGTCGGGTCCTCGTCGTAGGTGTTGGTCGGGCCGATGATGTCGCGGGAATCGAAGGAGAGCTCCGACCGGCTGGAGGACAGGAGCACGAAGCCCGCCCCGCCGTAGAGCTGCACGGCGCCGCGATCGTCATAGACGGTGCGGACCTGCACGTAGTCGGCGATCTCCGAGACCATGGCGTCGCGCTGGTCGAGGAGGCCGACCCGGCTTTCGTCGGTGAAGGCCACCGACAGGCGGGCGTTGATCTTGGACAGGTCGGTCAGCAGCGTGTTGAGGCGCACGGTGGCGTCGGCGAGCCCGCTCTCCGCGTCGAGGCGCATGTCCTGCGTGGCGCTCGACAGGCTGCGCAGGGTCTGCGCCACCACGGTGGCCGAGTTGATGACGCCCGCCCGCGCCGTGTCGCTCTCCGGCGAGGTCAGCAGCGTCTGGAACGAGGACGAGAAGGTGTTGAGGACCGTGTCCAGCGCGCGCGCCGAGCCCGGCGCGCCCATCATCTGGTCGAGCCGGGAGAGGAACTGCGAACGCGTCGAGGCATAGCCGGCGTTGGAGCGCTCGCCGACCAGCTGGCGCTGCACGAAGGCGTCGTACTCGCGCCGGATCGAACCGACGGCGACGCCGGCGATCTGGTCGCCGGCAAGCGCGTCGACCGGGTCGATCAGCTTGCGCGTGTAGCTGGGATTCCCCGCATTGGCGATGTTGGCGCTGGTCAGCGCCGTCGCCGTGGAGGTGAAGCGCAGGCCGGACAGCGAATTGCTGAGGGCGCTGGTCAGGGTCATGCCCGGTCACTCCTTGCCGTGCGTCACGATCCGCTTCAGCGGATCATGTTGATCGTTTCCTGCAGCATCGAGTTGGACGTCGTGACGATGCGCGTGTTGGCCGCATAGGCCTGCTGGGTGATGATGAGCTTGGTGAACTCTTCGGAGATGTCGACGTTCGAGCTCTCCAGGCTCTGCGAGACGATGCGGCCCGAGGCGCCGAGGATCGGCGGGCCCGAACTGGACGTCTCCGAGAAGGCGCCGCCGTCGAGACGCTTGAGCATGTTGTCGCCGTTGAAGCTCGCCAGCGGAATGGAGAACAGGTCCACCGACTGGCCGTTGGAATAGTTGCCGCGAACGCGGCCGGCGTCGGTGATCGAGACGTTCATCAGCTCGCCGACGGCGTAGCCGTTCTGGCCGATGTCCGTGACCTGGACGGTGCCGTCCGAGCGGGCGTACTGCGAGAGGCCGTTGGTGCCGATGTCGAGCGTGACGTTGCCGACATTGGTGCCGTTGACGGTGAGGTTCGAGATCGTCGGGTTGGAGGTCGGCGCGGTCAGCTGGCCCGTCGAGGAGAAGGTGAAGTTGCCACCGATGCGCGTCCAGGTCTCCGCGCCCGTGGCCGAGGAGGACTGGTAGTAGGCGCTCCAGGTGTCGGACACGGCGGGCGGGCCGGCGGCGGCGTTCGCGGTCTTCGCCCAGCGGACCTGCACGTTCACCTCGTTGCCGAGCGCGTCGTAGACGGTCTGCGAGCCGCCGGCGATGGAGGTTGCGACGAAATTGGCGGCGTCCGCCGAGCCGATCGTCGCCTGGCCGATGAGGGAGGTCTGCATCAGCTCGCTGCCCGGCGTGCTGTTGGCATTGGCGGTGGCAGGCGTCGTCGGAAGGCTGGCGCGGTACTTCAGGTTGTCGGTGGCGCGCGCCGGAATGACGTCGTTGGTGATCTGGATCGGCACCGGCGAGGAGCCCAGCGGGTTGCCCGTGGTACGGTCCAGCGGCAGGCCGCGCAGGTAGTAGCCGGCGCCGTTGACCATGTAGCCGTTGGCATCGACCGTGAAGTCGCCGCGACGGGTGTAGGCATTCGAGGTGGAGAACGTCGGCTGGCCGTCGACGAAGCCCGAGGGCTGCTGCACGACGAAGTAGCCGTCGCCGTTGATCGCGAGGTTGGTGGTGATCGAGGTCGCCGAGATCTGGCCCTGGATCGTGTTGGTGGCGCGCGAATAGCCGGTCACCGAGCCGGAGAGCTCCCGCTTCGGTCCCGAATCCGGAATCAGGTCGACGAAGCTCGTCTCGATCCGCTTGAAGGCGGTCGTCTGCGAATTGGCGATGTTGCCCGAAATGTTTTCCAGCGCGTAGGCCTGGGCCGAGAGGCCGCTGACCGCCGTCGTCATTGCACCGAAGATACCCATCG
>LNFH01000240.1 GCA_001464235.1 Rhizobiales bacterium Ga0077556
TTGAATGGTTTACGAGAGGTTTACGCCGGCTGCCCGGCACATTCGCCTGTGCCGATCGGCATATTCTGCCGGGTGTTGCAGGTGTCAGGGCTCCCCCCTACCCTGCGGGCCGACCGTGGAGGCCGTCGCCTCCGCCACCCATCAGGACATGAGGCACATCACATGGCGTCCGGGCGTTTCGAGGGGACGAGCGGCTATGTCGCGACCGACGATCTGAAGGTGGCGGTCAATGCCGCGATCACGCTCCAGCGCCCGCTCCTGGTGAAGGGCGAGCCCGGCACCGGCAAGACCGTGCTGGCCATCGAGATCGCCAAGGCCATCGGCGCGCCGCTGATCGAATGGCACGTGAAGTCCACCACCAAGGCGCAGCAGGGCCTCTACGAGTATGACGCGGTCTCGCGCCTGCGCGACAGCCAACTCGGCGACGAGCGCGTCAAGGACATCGGCAACTACATCAAGCGCGGCAAGCTCTGGGAGGGCTTCACCGCCCCCGTGCGGCCGGTGCTGCTGATCGACGAGATCGACAAGGCCGACATCGAGTTCCCGAACGACCTCCTGCAGGAGCTCGATCGCATGGAATTCTTCGTCTACGAGACCGGCGAGACGGTGAAGGCCGCCCAGCGCCCCATCGTCGTCATCACCTCCAACAACGAGAAGGAGCTGCCGGACGCCTTCCTGCGCCGCTGCTTCTTCCACTACATCAAGTTCCCCGACGCCGAGACGATGCAGGCCATCGTCGACGTCCACTTCCCCGGCATCAAGCAGAGGCTGGTCGCCGAGGCGCTGCGCATCTTCTACGAGGTCCGCGAGGTGCCGGGCCTGAAGAAGAAGCCATCCACCTCCGAGCTGCTGGACTGGCTGAAGCTGCTCATGGTCGAGGACATCTCGCCGGAGACGCTGCGCGAGAAGGACCCGCGCAAGGCCATCCCGCCCCTCCATGGCGCGCTCCTGAAGAACGAGCAGGACGTCCACCTCTTCGAGCGCCTGGCCTTCCTCGCGAAGCGCGGCTGAGTCATGGTGCGCCCGGCGCGACTGCGCCGAGTCGCACCGGATCGAGAGAGATGCCGACCGTGACCTTTCCGGGTGTCCGTGCAGCCGTGCTGCCGGCCCTCCTGTTCCTCGCCGGCTGTTCGGCCGGTCTCGACGCGAGCCCGCCGGGCACGGTCGAGGCTTCCGCGTGGTCCATCGAACGCCAGGTGACGCGCTGCCGGGCCACCCAGTCGGGCGGCACCCGCGCCGGCATGGCGGGCGCCGGCGGCTTCGCCGTCTTCGGCTCCGTCACCGCCGTCTCGCGCACGGGATCGGCCGAGGACTGCCCCTCCATGCTCGCCCTCACCGACGAGGACCTCGGCGAGATCCGCACCCTCCTCCTCGCCACCGCCGCCAGCGCCCGCGGCATGGAGACCAACTGGCGCAGCCGCGCCGGCGCCCGCCGCGAGATCGTGCTGTCCGTCTATCCGGTCGAGGCGAGCCGCGGCCGCCCCTGCCGCGTCGTCGCCGCCACCCTGACCGTCTTCGGCCCGGCCGACGGCCTCGTCGGCGCGCCGCCGCCGGTGCCCCTCGACGAGCAGCGCTTCTGCCGCGCCGCCAACGGGGCCTGGGAGCCCTCCTGATCCCGCGACACCGGCGTCCGATCCGGCCGCCACGCGGCTGAAACACCGCCGCGGTGTGGTCCGCCCCTGCAAGGAGCCGCACGGGCATGGCCACCACCCTGACGCTGATCCTCGCCGCCGGCGGCGGCTTCCTCCTTCTCGCCTGGGTGCTCGGCGACGTCCTGCAGGGCGGCGAGGCCTCCCCGGCCGACGGCGGCGGGTCCGACAGCCCCGACGGCGACGCCGGCGGGGGAGACGGCGGCGGCGGTGGGGATGGCGGCGGTGGCGGCGACTGAGGAACAGCGCGAATTCCGGGCCATGTCTTCGCGAAGCGGCAAGGTTTTCGCGGTACGGTCGCGCTATGGAGCTGTTCGCCGGCCTCAACCTGATCACCCTCGCGGCGACGGCCGTGCTCCTCACGCTCGTCGGCGCCCACGTCTGGTATGATCGCTGGTGCGACCGCAACGGCGTCCCGCGCCCGTCCGGCTCCTCCTCCGCGGATGGCGGTTGGTCGGACGGAGACGGCGGCGACTGACCGGGCACGCCGATTGAAGACGGCCTCAGCGGGGGTTATGATCTCTCCATGCGAGACGCGATCTATCTGGCCCTCTTCGCGCTGCTGATCCTGTCGCTGCCGGCCTCCTGGTGGTTCGCCGGCCGGTTCCGCAACGACGCCAGGACACGCCAGTCGGAGGCCCAGCTGGCCAAGGTCGATCGCCTCGCCGCAACCGCCGGCTTCGGGTCCCCGCCCGGCGCGGGACCCGGCTGATCCGCCCAACGGCATGGGATGACGCGCGGCGCGGAGCGCTCTAAGCTGCCGCCATGTTCATCAATTTCTTCCACGACCTGAAGAAGGCGGGCGTGCCGGTCACGGTGCGCGAATACCTGACGCTCATGGAGGCGCTGGACGCCGACATC
>LNFH01000241.1 GCA_001464235.1 Rhizobiales bacterium Ga0077556
ACGCCCCTCCGGTAAAGTTGCTGGCGATGATCCGCATCGACTTCAACCGGCTGCGATTCCTGGTGATCGACGACAACGCGCACATGCGCCGGATCGTCCGGACCCTGCTGCACGGCTTCGGTGCCCGCGAGGTCTACGAGGCGGAAGACGGGGCGGCCGGCCTCGAGGCCTTCACCCACTACATGCCCGACATCGTCATCACCGACTGGTCGATGCCGATCTTCGACGGACTGGAACTGACCAGCATGATCCGCCAGCCCGGGGCCAATGCGAACCCCTATGTCGCGATCATCATGCTGACCGGTCACTCGGAAAAGAAGCGCGTGCTGGAATCGCGCGATGCCGGCGTCACCGAGTTCCTCGCCAAGCCGATCTCGGCCAAGGCGCTCTACCAGCGCATCCTCAACGTGGTGGTCAATCCGCGCCCGTTCATCAAGACCAAAACTTTTTTCGGACCGGATCGCCGCCGCAACCACGGTTCGAGCTATGTGGGTCCCGAGCGCCGCAAGGGCGAGAAGGCCGAGATGATCAAGGTCCAGCCGCTGCTGGACAAGACCAAGAGCTCTATGTGAGGGGAGCGGCATGACGAAGACACCTGTGAAGAGCCCCTCCCGCATCGGATCCAAGGGCGGCCTCGACGAGGCCTCGGTGTCGGCTTTCGCCGACCACGAGGTCGTGACGCCGAAGCGCAACCTGAAGGCCTACGGCAAGAAGGCCAACATCAAGGTCGACGAGTTCGGGTTCGACATGGAGGCCATCGAGCGCGCGGAAGCGGCGCTGGCCGACCTCTCCTCCGAATTCGACGACTGGATGGCGAAGGAGGTCGAGCGCCTCACCCGGGCCCGCGATGCGGTGGCCGGCGAGGGCATCACCGCGGGAACGCGCGCCAACATCTACATCGCCTCCCACGACATCAAGGGTGAGGCCGCGACCTTCGGCTATCCGCTCGCCGCCCGCGTCGCGGAGAGCCTCTGCCACCTCCTCGACGGCGTCGCCGACGACGCCAAGGTGCCGGCGGACCTGGTCATCCAGCATGCGGACGCCATCCGCGCCATCGTGCGGGAGAACGCCAAGGGCACGGACCATCCGCTGGCGGTGACCCTGTCGGAGCGGCTGGGTGAAGCGACGACGCAGATGCTCGTCACCATCAACGGCGCCCCGTCCATCGCGCCCTGAACTGATCTTCAGGAACAGTCTGGAATCGCGAGCGCTGCGTCCAACGCGGCAGACCGTTGCCGGCCGCGAAAGCGCCCTCAGGCCGCGGCCACCATGGGGAAATCCAGCGCCTCGTCGTCCAGCGCCTCGTTGCCGGCGATCAGGTCGCGGGTGAAGGCGCGGGCCTCGTCGCGCGCCGCCTCGGCGGCGAAGCGGCGGAGCTGGGCGAGAAGCTGGTCGAGGTCGTCCTCGGCCAGCGGCGCATAGGCGGTCAGCACCCGCTCCACCATGCGGCGGCGCAGCTGGGCATGGCCGCCGCGCTGGGTGCCGCCGCCGTCCTCGTGCCAGGCGTCGAGGGCGGCGCGGAAGGCCTGCCAGGTGGAGGCGGGCAGCCCCGCCCGGTCGTAGAGGGCACGGAACCCGGCGCCGCGGCGGTCGTGGACGAGGCCGGAGGCCTGGCGCAGGGTCAGGCCGGCGAGTTCGGCGAGCGCCTCCTCGAACAGGCGGACGTTGCCGGACAGAAGGGCCCGGAGGACCAGCCCGGTGGAGAGCTGGCCGGACTGGCGCAGGTGGCGGACGAGCGGGCTCAGCCCCTCGCCCCGGCAATCGGCAGCGATGGCGACGGTGGCCTTGTCGGAGGCCTCGCGGGCGATGCGCCGGGCGCGGTCCTCCGGCAGCCAGGCACGGCCGGCGACGAAGGCCGAGAGCGCGGCCGAGAGCTTCACGACCAGCGCCTGGCGGGCGCCGGGGGAGAGGTCGGCGCGGGCGAACAGCGCCTCGCGGATGTCCGGGTCCTCGCCGAAGCGCTCGATGATCCGGTCGATGGAGAAGGCCGGCACCTCGGCCGTGTCGAGAGAGACCACGGCGAGGCAGGCCTCGAGGCAGCCGACCTCGGCAATGGCGGCCGCCACCGGGGCCGGCACGTGGTCGCGGCGGGAGACGGCATATTGCACCTGCGGATCGCCGCCGCCGACGAGGTCGACGAGTTCGGCATCGAAGAGCAGCGGCGAATGGCGGGCGATGATGGCGGCGATCTCCGGCTGGTCCTGCAGCAGGCCGACGACCACCGTGTGCGGGGCGTCCTCGGAGGTGGCGAGCGCGTCGGCAAGCGCCCGGCGGACCAGCGGCGAGGGATCGTCCATCAGGGTGATCATCGCGGCCTCGGCCGCGGCGCGGTCGTCGCCCGCGAGGTCGGAGTGGAGATAGGCGCGGGCGAGGGCCGAGGTGGCATCCGCCCGGTCGCCGGCAGCGGCCGTCTGGATCCAACGCAGGAAGTGACGAACGATCATCGGGTGCGCCTGAACGGAGGCATGAAACTGGAACGGGGAACGCGTCTCGCTCCTGGGGACCAGCTTACCGGCGGCGCGCTTAACAAAGCGTTCACCATGGAATTTAAGTGATTTTTATCGCTGAGGGCGCGGCGCTCAGCGACGCGTCTCGGGGCGCAGGAAGCTCGACAGGTCGAGCGGCTGGCCGCGGCGCGCCGTCTGGACCTGGACCGGGATGAAGGGGCCACCGATGGACGCGCCGCCCGCGGCGGAGGGCTGCGACGTCGTCGTCGCCGAAGCGGACGATGCGGGGGTCAGGACGGCGGCCATGTTGATGGGGCGTGAGGCGGTCGCAGCGTCGCGCCCGAGCGAGGTCCATGTGGCGGCGACGAAGGCGTTGATCGGCCCGCCGCCATTGCCGGAAAACAGCGAGTGGAAGGGCCGACCCGGGTCGGCGTTGATGCGCGGCACGGCGGACCAGGAACTCGCCTGCTCCTGGGCGCTGGTGGCGGCGGCGAGCGTCGTCTGGCCGGCCGGGGTGGTGGCGGCGGGCGTGCCGGCAACGGTCGAAGACTGGCCCGAGGCGAGGACCTGATAGACCTCGGCGACCGTGCGCGGGCGCCCCTGGTCGAAGAAGATGCGGCGGTTGGCGCCGGCGGCATCGGGGAACAGCAGCGCGGCGCTCGCCTGCGGATTGGTCTGGTTGGAGTTGATGAGCCGCGCCGCGCCGCCCGACCCGAGGAAGTGGGCCATGTAGAGCTCGCCCTCCGTCGGGTCGCGGCCGGTGGCGGCGCGCAGATCCGCGGCGTTGCGGTTGGTGAAGGCCCCGGCCATCAGCGCTGCGACGGAGGGATCGTCGCGCAGGGCGAGGATCTCCTGGCGAGCCGCGGGATCGGCCACCGTCGGCCGGCCGCTGGCGTCGCGGCCGATCTTCTCGGCGTAGCTGCCGAGACCGAGGTTGCGCCCCTCGTCGCGCACCATGGTGAGCCAGGTCGAATCGATGAACTGGTAGAGTCCGCGGGCGCTGGAGGTGGAGGCCTGGGCGGTGGGCTGGAGGCTCGATTCGCGCCGCGCCGTGCGCAGCAGGTAGTCGAAGCCGGCGCCGGTCTTCTGCGCCGCCGCCTGGATGGCGGAGACCACGCGGCTCACGCCGGCCTCGGCCGCCGTGGTCGGGCGGCTCTGCGGTTCGGCGGATGAGCGGAACAGAAACATCTCGGCTATGTCCCCGGGGAGGAGGCGGTGCCGATCAGCGTCCCTCATTATGGTAAACGAAGTCGTAACGACCTGACCCAAGGGGACGCCCTCATGACCGCCACGACGCTCATCACCGACGACAGGCGCCATCCGCGCGGCGGCATCTATTTCGACGACTTCGCGGTCGGCCAGCTCATCCGCCACCGCATCACCCGCTCGGTGACGCAGATGGACAACGTGCTGTTCTCGACGCTGACGATGAATCCCCAGCCCCTCCACATCGACCGGCAGTTCTCGGAAGCCTCCGAATGGGGCCAGCCGCTGATGAACTCGCTGTTCACGCTCGGCCTGCTCATCGGCATCTCGGTGCCCGACACCACCAACGGCACGCTCTTCGCCAATCTCGGCATGACCGACGTGAAGTTCCCGCACCCGCTGTTCGAGAACGACACGATCCATTGCGAGAGCACCGTGACCGCCACGCGCGAATCGAAGTCGCGCCCGACCATGGGCGTCGTCGAGTTCCACCACCGCGCCTATAACCAGCACGACAAGCTGGTGGCCGAGTGCACGCGCCAGTCGCTCGTCCTGAAGCGCGGGGCCTGAGGGTCATGCGCTCGCTGCTCTTCGTACCCGCCGATTCGGAGAAGAAGCTCGCCAAGGGGCTGGAGAGCGGCGCCGACGCGCTGATCCTCGACCTCGAGGATTCGGTCTCGGCGGCGAACAAGCCGCTGGCGCGCGAGACGGCACGGGCGTTTCTCGCCGCCCATGCGGAGCGTGAGGACCGCCCGCTGCTGATGGTGAGGGTCAACGCCCTCGACACCGGCCTGACCGACGACGACCTCGCGGCCATCGTCGGCGCCCGGCCGGACGCCATCATGCTGCCGAAGAGCGAGTCGGGCCGCGACGTCGTCCATCTCGACGCCAAGCTGACGGCGCAGGAGGCCATCGCCGGCCTGCCCGAGGGGCAGATCACCATCACGGTGGTGGCGACGGAGACGGCGAAGGCGATCTTCACGCTCGGCACCTACCAGGGTGCGAGCCCCCGCCTCGCGGGTCTCACCTGGGGCGCGGAGGACCTCTCCGCCGACATCGGCGCGGAGACCAACCGCGGCGAGGACGGCCGGCACACCGAGCCGTTCCGCCTCGCCCGGGCGCTCTGCCTGATGGGCGCGGTGGCCGCGGGCGCGCAGCCGATCGACACGGTGTTCCCGGCCTTCCGCGACCTCGACGGCCTGAAGCGCGAATGCGAGGAGGCGCGGCGCGACGGGTTCACCGCCAAGATGGCGATCCACCCGACGCAGGTGCCGGTGATCAACGAGGTCTTCACCCCGACGGATCAGGCCATCGCGGCGGCCGAGGCGGTGGTGGCGGCCTTCGCGGCGCAGCCGACGGCGGGGGTCGTCAATATCGGCGGCGAGATGTTCGACCGGCCCCACCTGACCCGCGCGGAACGGCTCTTGAAGCGCGCGGGGCGGTAGGGCGCCTCCTCTCACGACATTGACAAGATTGCCCCACCCTCACCCTCCCCGCGCTGCGCGCGGAGAGGGGGACTACTGCCTCCCGCGGCGTTCTGAGGCGTTGTGCCAGGCACCGCAGACAGGAGGCAGGCGCTGGCGTCGAAGTCCCCCTCTCCGCGCGCAGCGCGGGGAGGGTGCGGGTGGGGCCTTCCTCACGAACCCGGACAAACGCGCGGCAGGGCCAGAGCCCCTACTCCGCCGCGAGCACCAGGTCGTCGCGGTGGATCATCTCGCTGCGGCCCTTGTAGCCGAGCACGGCCTCGATGGCGCCCGAACTCTTGCCCATGATCTGCACCGCCGCCACCGCGTCGTAGGCGACGAGGCCGCGGCCGATCTCCGCCCCGTCGGGCCCGCGCACGACGACGCAGTCGCCGCGCTCGAACGTCCCGTCCACCTTGGCGACGCCGGCCGGCAGCAGGCTGCGCCCGAGCCGTAGCGCCCCGACCGCCCCCGCGTCCAGCCAGAGCACGCCGCGCGGCTCCAGCGAGCCGGCGATCCACTTCTTGCGGCTGGTGACGGGATGGGTCGGCGTGAGGAACCAGGTGCAGGGCCCGCCCGCCTCGATGCGGGCCAGCGGGGCGTCGTGCTTGCCGGAGGCGATGACCATGGTGGTGCCGGCGGTGGTGGCGATTTTGCCCGCCTCGACCTTGGTGGTCATGCCGCCGCGCGACAGCTCGGAGGCCGCGCCGCCCGCCATGGCCTCGATCTCCGGCGTGATGCGCGGCACCACCGGGATCAGCACCGCCGAGGGGGCCGTGTAGAGCCCGTCGATGTCGGAGAGGAGAACGAGGCAGTCGGCGCCGACCATGGTGGCGACGCGGGCGGCGAGCCGGTCGTTGTCGCCGTAGCGGATTTCGTCGGTCGCCACCGTATCGTTCTCGTTGACGACGGGGACGGCGCGCACGGCGAAGAGCGTCTCCATGGTGTTGCGGGCGTTCAGGTAGCGGCGGCGCTCCTCGGTGTCGTGCAGCGTGACGAGGATCTGGCCGGCGACGATGCCGTGGCGGCCGAGCACCTCCGACCAGGCGCGGGCGAGCGCGATCTGGCCGACGGAGGCCGCCGCCTGGCTCTGCTCGAGCTCCAGCGGCCCCGCGGGGAGCTTGAGGATGGTGCGACCGAGGGCGATGGCGCCGGAGGAGACGACGAGAATGTCGGCACCGCGCGCCGCGTGGCGGGCGAGGTCGGCGCCGAGCGTCTCCAGCCACGGCTGCCGGAGCGCGCCCTTCGCCCCGTCGACGAGCAGCGAGGAGCCGACCTTCACGACGATGCGGCGGAAGGCGGCGAGCGCGGGCGTTGCGGCGGGAGCGGACATGGGACGGGCGGCCTGTCCCGCCGCGGGTTGCGGCGGGTGCCGGTTCTTAGACGAGGAGGACGGCGCGAGGCAATCGGGAGCCTGCCTGCCCTCACCCGGCCTTCGGCCGATCACGGGCCCCCTCACCCGGCCTTCGGCCGACCTCTCCCCGCGGGGAGAGGTGAAGTGGCGCTTGGTCCGCCAGCGAACAGGCCGCCTGAGCCGCCGCGCGCCCTCCCCTCAGTTCCCGCTGGGCACCCGCTCCTCGATGCCGCGGATGTAGAAGTTCATGCCGAGGATCTGCTC
>LNFH01000242.1 GCA_001464235.1 Rhizobiales bacterium Ga0077556
AGCCGGGGCTCCGGCGCGGCCGGCCCCGCGCCGCGCCCAGACGACGCGCTGAGACGAGGCGCCCTCGGGCGCCTTCGCCGGGAGCAGGCCCGCCCTGCACGAGCGGCATTGACATTCATGCTGCACCGCACAATGTAACGGCTTCTAGGGATGTGAACGCCTCGGGACGACGATTCACGAGGAGATCACCATGGCACGAGCCTTCAACGCGCTCGGCACGATCCGCGAACTATCCGGCGCCGACGCCGCGCTGCATCGCGACCACCTTCTCCGGCTGGACCCGCAGGGCCGGCGCGAGCGCTTCAACGGCGTCGCCGACGATCGCTTCGTCACGGCCTATTCGGCCCGCTGCTTCGCCGGCCGGACCCGCGTCTTCGCCTGGGTCGACCTCGGCGGCGCCGTGCGCGGCAGCGCCGAGCTTCATCCGCCGACCGCCGGCGAGCCGGCGGACATCGCCTTCTCGGTGGAGCCGGACTTCCGCAACCAGGGCATCGGTTCGCGCCTGTTCGAGGCGGTGATGGCGGCGGCCCGCTATTCCCGCTTCCCACCGGGCCATGCGAGCCCTCGCGCGCAAGTTCGGCGCGCGCTTCACCGCCGAGGCCGGCGAGGTCACCGGCCTCATCGCCATGACCAGCGAGCCGGCGCTCGCCGAGCCCCGCCAGCATGCCCCGGCGGCGGCGCTGGCCGCCGCCCTCTGATCGCTGCAACAGACCAAGACGCGAAAAGGCCCGCCGGATGATGTCCGGCGGGCCTTCTCATTGGGGGGAACGGCGTGGGAAGGGTCAGGCCGCGCGGGGCGCGGTGAAGGCCTGTGCCTCCGCCTGGATCGTGCGGACGCCCTCCGCCGCCACGTCGCGGGCACGGGCGAAGGCCTCCTCGGCGCGGGCGAGATTGGCCTCGCCGAACGCGGTCAGGAACGCGCCCTGGCGCTGCAGGGCCTCCTGGAGGCTCGGCGCGGCGAGAACGGTCTGGACGGCGTCGAGCGTCATGGTCGCATTGGCGACGGCGCCGGCCACGGCCGAGCGGGCGAGGTCCGCGCCGGCACCGGCGAAGGAGGTCGCCAGCGTCTCGGCGCCGGCAGCGGCCTTGCGGGCGGCAGCCTCGGCCTCGGCGAAACCGGCCTTGGCGGATTCGGCGCCGCGGGCCGCGAGGTCGCGCACGGCCGGGGAAACGGGGAAGGTGGCGGGAGCAGCGGTGAGGCCCTGGAAGGCCTGCTTCATCTGCGACAGGGCGGCCTCGGCGGCCGTCTTCATCGTCTGGTCGAACATCGTGAGGTCTCCATTCTCGTCTGAGCCATGGGCCACCGCCCGAACGGCACGGTGGACATGCGCTATATACGCGAGATTATGTTGCAGTGCAATATTTATTGTGCAGTGCGATATAACACCTCGGGCCGCCTGCCCTTTTTCCCGCCGCACCGGCCGCCTATCTGAGCCTCGTCACCGCCCGGAGAGACATCGCATGGCTTCCCCACCGCCGGCCGAACCGACGCGGCTCGATCGCGACGACCTCCCGCTCTCGGCGCGCGACCTGGAGAAGCAGGCGGCCCTGCGCCGCGCCAAGCTGGTGGCGACCTCGCTCCTCGGCCTCAGCATCACCGTGATGATCGCGGCCAAGCTGCTCGAGCACCGCCACCCGGCCTTTGGGTTCATCGCCGCCTTCGCGGAAGCCGCCACCATCGGCGGCCTCGCGGACTGGTATGCGGTGGTCGCCCTGTTCCGCCACCCGATGGGCCTGCCGATCCCGCACACGGCCATCATCCAGAAGAACCAGGACCGCATCGCCGACAGCCTCGGCAAGTTCGTCGAGACCAACTTCCTCGCTCCCGGCCCGGTCGGCACCAAGCTGCGCGAGGTCGACTTCGCCGCCCTCATCGCGGCCTGGCTCGCCGATCCCGCCAAGAGCGCCAGCCTCTCGCGCTTCGCCGTCAACCTGCTGCCGAAGGCGGTGGCCGGCATGGACCAGTCGCGGATGAAGGAGTTCCTCGCCGAGCGCCTGACCGACCAGGTCAATGCCCTGAAGCTCGGGCCGCTCGCCGCCCAGCTCCTCGGTGCGGTGACGGCCGATCGCCGCCACCAGCGGCTCCTCGACGAGCTGATCGGCGCCATCGAGCGCATCCTGAACGATCCCGCGACGGTGGAGAGCATCCGTGAGAAGATCCGCAAGGAGCTTCCCACCCTCTTCAACCTGTTCAAGGCCGACGCCTATCTCCTCTCCCGGATCCTGAAGTCGACGGGCACCTTCCTCGACGAGGTGAGGGACGATCCGGACCACGCCCTGCGCCAGGAGTTCGACCGCTTCGTGCAGGGCTTCATCGCCAGCCTGCGCGACAGCCCGGACTATGCGGAGCGGGCCGAGCGGCTGAAGCACGACGTCCTCGGCCGCCAGGAGCTGCGCGACGTCGCCCAGGAGCTCTGGCGCAACATCATCGCCTTCGTGGAGAAGGACGTCGCCTCGCCGAATTCCCGCATCGAGGCGCAGATGACGGCGATCCTGACGGAGATCGGCGCCAAGCTCGCCGCCGACCCGCGCATGAAGGCGGAGATGAACGAGGGCTTCGTGGTGGCGCTCTCCACCCTCGTCGAGCAGCAGAAGAGCGGCGCCTCGCGCTTCATCGCCGACCAGGTCAAGTCCTGGAACCTCCGGCAGCTCATCCGGTTGATCGAGCTGAACATCGGCCGCGACCTGCAGTACATCCGCCTCAACGGCACCCTGATCGGAGGCCTCGCCGGCCTCGTCCTGCACACGATCGAGGTGCTGCTGCGGGCTTCTTGATACGGTCACCGGTGGGGCCTAGTGTCGGGCTCTCCCCGGCGTCCGGCTGCCGGGCGCGCGCCCCCTTTGCCGTCCCAACGTCCTTTGCAGCGGAGCCAGCCATGACCCAGACGCCCCAAGCCATGCTCGACATGTTCCGGAAGCTCGGCGAGGACATGAAGGTCCCGGCGGTCGACATGGACAAGATCGTCGAGCATCACCGCAAGAACCTCGAGGCGCTCGCCGCCAGCGGCAAGGCCGCCGCCGAAGGCGCCACCGCCATCGCCGCGAAGCAGAAGGAGATCGTCGAGGCTGCCGTGAAGGACATTCAGGCCGCCGCCGAGAATTTCAAGCTGCCCGGCAGCGCCCAGGAAATGATGGCGGCGCAGAGCGAGTTCGCCAAGCGGGCCATGGAAGCGGCGGTGAAGAACACCCGCGACATGGCCGAACTGGTCCAGAAGTCCAATGCGGAAGCCGTGCGCGTCATCCAGGACCGCATGAAGGAGAGCTTCGAGGAGATCCGCCAGAGCTTCTCGCGCAAGTGAGCCGGCGCGGCCGGCCGGGGCAACCCGGCTGGTCTCCGGCCCGGGCAAACCGGCAACGCGTTGATGGAAGGCATCACACGCATTGATGCCTGCGCATTGAACCATCTACAATTGAAACACCACCAACGGTTCGCTCCCGCACTGCAGCAACGGCAATGCGGGACAAGGCATCACCTGAACCGAACCGTTGGAGACCACAATGTCCCTGTCCACCAGCCACCTGTCGCCTGCCGCCGTCGCGCCGGGCCGCCTCTTCGCCGGCATCGGCGGGATCGTCGCCGCCGTGCGGGAGCACCTGCGCATCCGCCGCGCCATTCGCGATCTCAACGAGGTCAGCCCCGCCCTCCTGAAGGACATGGGCATCGGCCGCAGCGAGATCGAGCGCGTCGCCCGCTACGGCCGGCGCGGCGCCTGATCGCGAGAGGTCATTCCGCGGCCTGGTTGCCGCGGCTCGCCTCCAGCACCGCCCGGATCCGGTCGGCGAGCGGCAAGTCGTTCCGGCGGCGCCGTCCGCCCGCGGCCGCGGGGCCGCTGGCCGCGAGGATCTGGTCGATGCGCGAGCCCGGCCCCTCCAGCAAGGCGGTGACGCGCGCCACCTCGATGGCCACGTCGTCGATCCGGTTGCGCAGGTCGGCGTCCTCGCCGGCGCCCCGCGCCACGGCGCTTTCGGCCGAGCGGGTGAGGGCCGCCACCTCCCGCTGGATGCGGGTGCGATCCTCGCGCACCTTGGCGAGCGAGCCTTCCAGGACGTTCTTCTCCGCCAGCGCCGTCTCGGCGGCGATCTGCAGCTTGCGGGCCGCCTCGGAACTGCGTTCCTTCACCTCGTCGATCTCCTTGCGGGCCCGGTCGCGCTCAGCCTCGATCCTCGCGAGGCTCCTCTCTGCGGCGTCGCGCGCCACCTGTTCGCGGGCCGCCCTGTCCTGTTCCTCCGACAGCGACTGCCGTAGCTTGTCGCGCTCGCGCTCGAGCTTGGCCGCTCGCTTGTCCTCCGCCGCCAGCCGTGACTGCAGCGCCTTGATCTCGCCCGCCTGCTCGCCGGCGCGCTTGCGCTCCGCGGTGAGCAGCGTCGAGGTCTCCGCGAACCTGCGGCCGGTCTCGGCGAGGTCGGCCTTGAGGGCCGCCTGGGTCTCCTGCTCCTTGCGCAGGGCGGCCTGCAGGTCGGCGAGACGCTGGCGCTCCGAGGTCAGGAGATTGGAGGTCTCGGCATAGGACATGCGGTGGCCGGCGAGATCGGCCTCGGCGGTGGCGAGGTCGGCGGAGAGCTTGCCGATCTGATTGCGCTGGTTCTCCGTCTGGGTGCGCAGCGCCACGATCTCCACGCGCTGGCCGTCGCTCTCGGCGACCTTGGCCGCATGCTCGCTGCTCAGGGCTGCAAAGGCCGCGTCACGCGCGGCGATGTCGCGCCCGGCCGCGGCGATGTCCTCGACCTTCGCGGCGACGGTCGCCTCGAGCGCGGCGACGTCGGCCTCGAGCCGTGCCTTGTCGCCCTCCAGCCCGGCGATGCGGGCCGCCCGTGCGTCCAGTTCGAGGTTCAGGTCGCGGATCGTCTCGGTGCGGCGGGCGATCTCGATCATGTGCAGGTTGGCGGCCTCGCGCAGCTTCTCCGCCTCGATCTCCACCCGGCGGATCGCCAGCGCCGCCTCGGCCCGGACCTGGTCCTTGTCGGCCTTGATCTCCGCCATGGAGAGCGGCACGGCGCTCTCCACCCTGCGGGTCGTCAGGCGCACCGCGCGGCGCCAGACGGCGCCCATCAGCGCCAGCGAGAGGAGTGCGGCGACAACGAAACCCAGGACGAAGACCATGGCGGTCTCGATGGTCACGATGGCGCGTCTCCCCCTGCTCCCAGGCCGGCACCCTTGTGCCACGCCACAGCGGCCGCGGAAAGTGCCGCGGACGCTACGTCAGTCACGATCCCTGCATCACCCCGTCGGCTCAGAAGGGGTTCCAGGTCGGCTGCGAGGTGAACTTCAGGTAGCCGCCGTTGACCCCGAGGCGGGCGCCGACGCCGGTGCGGATCGGCACCACCAGCATGTTGTCGGCGCCCAGCGCCGTCATGCCGAGGCCACCGACCAGATAGGCCGAGCCGTCGATGCCGATGAAGCGGCGCTCGAGATCCGACACGTCGCGCACCCGGTAGGCGAGCATCATGGTGCGGGCGCCGTCGCCGCCGAAGTCGAAGCCGAGCGAGGGCCCCTGCCAGTAGACCTTCGCGTCGCTGCCGCCCTTGGTGTAGAGCATGCCCTCGCCGTAGCGCAGGCCGGCCACGAAGGCGCCGGAGCCCTCCTGCCCGAGGATGTAGGCCGTCGGCCGGCCCCATTGCCGCGTCGCGCGCTCGACGAGGTTGGCGAGGCCGCGGCTTGGCCCGCCGTGACCACCTCGTTGCCGGAGAAGGTCTGCGGCGACTGGGAATCGTAGGAGCGCTGCGCGAGCGCGCTGTCGCTGAGGCCGGCGAGGACGGACGCGCCGAGGCCGGCGAGGACCGTGCGGCGGTCGAAGGACGTGGGATGGCGCATGCTCACCTCTCGAAAGGGTCCGAAGCCGAACGGCCCGGAGCGGTTGGCCCATGCTGGACTGAGATGGTAACCATCTGGTCACCAGACCGGGATTTAGCCGGTCCAGGTAAGGAAGAAGTTACCCTCTGGACGCATGGTCCACTGACGATCAGGGATGAGAATCGGGTGAGATCATGTCGGTGTTGAGGCAATTCCTGCGCCCCCTCGCCTGGACCCTGGCGATCACCGGCCTCTATGCCGGGATCGCCGTGCTGATCGGCATGACCGGCGACTCCGGCACCCGCGCCGCCACCACCGAGCGGATCGTCACCGACCGCCTCACCGGCCTCGCCATCTACGGTTTCGACCCCGTCGCCTATTTCACCGAGCGCGAACCGCGGCAGGGGTCCCCGACCTACGAACTGTCCTGGTCCGGCGCCACCTGGCGCTTCATGAACGAGGGCAACCGGGAAGCCTTCATGCAGGATCCCGCCATCTACGAGCCCCGTTTCGGCGGCTACGACCCCGTCGCCATCGGCAACGGCCTGCCGACCGCCGGGCATCCTTCCGTCTGGGCGCTCTACCGAGACCGTCTCTACGTCTTCCACTCCGAGGCCAATCGCCAGGCCTTCACCTCGGACCCGGAACAGGCCCTCGACCGCGCCGAGACGCGCTGGCCGGCCGTGAAGGCCCAGCTCGTTCCCTGAGCCCCGTTCCTTCCCCGAGCCCAGCCCGTCAGGGCCGCCGTTTGTCCGCGAAGAAGATCCAGATCTCCTCGTCCGTCTCGATGTCGTGATTCTGCTGGCCGAGCAGCGCGCCGATCGGCGGCCGCTGCCGCCGCTCGAGCCCCGTCGGCGTATGATGCCCGCCGCCCTCGACGCGGTAGAGCCGGGCCGCGTGATGGCAGCCCGTGCCCTCGACGAGGTGGACGCGGGAATTGTCGGAGGTCTCCTGCTCCGGCAGCGGCCGGTCGCCGGCCGACGCGCAGCCGTTGCGGTTGCGGAAGAACGCGAAGGTGGCGTTGACGGAGGCGAGGGCGCTGTCGGGATCGACGCCGCCCGACCGCCCGCCCCAGGGGGTGATGGGGTCCTCGGTCCCGTTGACCATCAGCACCGGCAGGGGCTGCCCGGCGCAATGGAAGCTCCAGCGCACGGCGAGCGTCGCGAGCAGCGGTGCCGCCGCGGCGAAGAGGTCGCTCGCCTCGCAGATGAGCCGGTTCACCATGTGCCCGCCGGCGGAGACGCCGACGACGTAGACGCGGCGCCGGTCGATCCGCCCCTTGGTGTTGAGGTCGGCGACCATGTTGCGGATGAAGCCGACGTCGTCGACCCGGGCGAGCGGATTGAACCGCCGCCCGTCCGCCGGCCTGCCGTCGTTCCAGCCGCCCCGGACCCCCTGCGGATAGACGACGATCAGGCCCTCGCGTTTGCCGATCACGTCCCAGGTGAGATAGCGGCGGATCTGGTCGGCCGAGCCCTCGGCCCCGTGCAGGACGATGACCAGCGGGGCCGGCCGGCCGCGGGAGAAATCCGTCACCAGAACGGTGCGATTGCCGCCGGGGAACTGGTAGGTGAGCGTCGTGACCGATTGTGCCGCGGCGGGCCGCGCGCCGCCCGGCAGGGCGACGAGAGCCATCGCCAACCCCGCTACGGTCGCCAGGACGAGGGCTCGACCACGGGAGAGAATCATCCCGCGAGTGTGGGTTCATCACCCCGCGAGATGCAACGTGGAAAGGTAAGCCGGTCGCGGGCCGGTCAGACGATTCCGTTCACCAGCGGCTCGCCGCGCGACAGACGGCCGATGTTCTCCACCAGGAGGTCGATGACCCGCTTCTCGTAGGAGGCCGTCTCGCCGCCGGTGTGGGGCGTGATCAGCACGTTCTCCATGGTCCAGAGCGGCGAGGCCTCGGGCAGCGGCTCCTCGCGCGTCACGTCGAGACCGGCCGCGGCGATCGTGCCGGCCTGAAGCGCTGCGATCAGCGCATCCTCGTCCACCACCTTGCCGCGGGCGCAGTTGATGAGGTGGGCGGTCGGCTTCATCGCCTTCAGGCGGGCGCCGTTGATCAGCCCCTCGGTCTCGGGGGTAAGCGGGCAGGTCAGCACGACGATGTCGGCCTCCCCCAGCGCCCGGTCGAGGTCGGCCGGGCCGACCAGCGCGTCGACGTTCTGCACCTTGACGCTGGTGTCGCGCTTGAGGCCGACGACGCGCATGTCGAAGGCCTTGGCGAAGCGGGCGAGGCGCCCGCCGATGCCGCCGAGCCCGATGATCAGCATGGTCTTGCCGGCGAGCTCGTCCTCGCGCGCGGCCGGATCGGAGATCATCCCCCGCCAGTGCTTGCGGGCCTGGTTGTCGCGCGCGGTGTGGATCATGCGCGAGAGGGCGAGCGTCAGCCCCATGGCGTGTTCGGCCACCGCGATGGCGTTGGCGCCCTGGGCGCTGGCGAGGCGGACGCCCCGGGCCTTCAGCGCGTCGAGGCCGAAGACGTCGATGCCGGCGCTGACCGACTGGATGAAGCGCAGCTTGCCGGCATTCTCCAGCGGCGCATTGCGCCAGAAGGCGGAGACGCAGACCACGTCGAAGGCGCCGATGCGCTGGTGGAAGTCGGCGGCGCTGCGGAATTCCTCGAAGCGGATGCCGGTGTTGCGGCGGGCGAACTCGTCGGCGAGCCGGTAGGCGGAATGGCCGAAGCCGATGGTGATGTCGGACAGGGCGGGAAAGGCGGTCATGGATCATCCGGTGCGAGGGGCCGGCCGATCATCCCCATGTGCAGGGCGAAGGCAATGCCGGCGGGCGGGTGGTCCACATGCCTGGATCGCGGCACGGCGCTTGCAATCCCCCATCGCCTTTCGCCACCCTGCCGTCCCCGCCGGAGCCCCGTGCCGATCATGACCCATCCGACCACGCCGCCGGACCTGCCGTCCCACGGGCGATACGCCTACAGCGCCATCACCCGCCGTCCCGTCTACGACTGGCCCGGCGGCAAACGGCTCGCCGTCTATCTCGGCGTCAACCTCGAGCATTTCGCCTTCGGCACGGGCCTGGGCGCCGAGCTCGCGCCCGGCGGCCCGCAGCCGGACGTGCTCAACTACGCCTGGCGCGACTACGGCAACCGCGTCGGTGTCTGGCGCATGATCGAGCTCTTCGACGCCCTCGCCATGCCCGCCTCGGTGCTCGTCAATTCCTCCATCTACGGCTATTGCCCGGAGGTGATGGAGGCCTTCCGCGCGCGCGGCGACGAGGTTCTCGGCCACGGCCGCACCAACTCCGAGCGGCAGGGCATTCTGGACGAGGCGGGCGAGGCCGCCCTCATCGCCGAGACGACGGCGGTCATCGCCGCCGCCGAGGGGCGGACGCCGAAGGGCTGGCTCGGCCCCTGGATCTCACAGAGCGCGGTGACGCCCGACCTCCTCGCCGAGAACGGCTATACCTACCTCCTCGACTGGTGCCAGGACGACCAGCCGGTCTGGTTCACCACCCGCGGCGGCGGCCGCATCCTCTCCCTGCCCTATCCGCAGGAACTCAACGACATCCCCGCCATCGTCGCGCGGAAGGATTCCGCCAGCCAGTTCGCCGACATGATCATCGACCAGTTCGACGAGATGCTGGAGCAGTCCCGCGCCATGCCGCTGGTCATGGGCATCGCGCTGCACCCCTACATCGTCGGCCAGCCCTATCGGCTGCGTCAGTTGCGGCGGGCCCTCGCCCATGTCGCGGCGCGGCGCGACGACGTCTGGCTGACGACGGCGGGCGCCATCGCCGACCATGTCGCGGCGCTTCCCGAGGGGATCGTGCCGGGGTCGCGGGGGGCCTGAAGGCCAGCGCGACGCCATCCGTCATGGCCGGGCTTGTCCCGGCCATCCACCACTTGACCACCGTCGTCGGAGTTCAATGCGTGGATGCCCGGGCCGAGCCCGGGCATGACGTAAAAGACGAGTGGCTCAGGCTGCCTCAGGTCATCTTGTAGGCCATCTCGCGCTCCGCCCGGGCCGGCAGGAACGACCGGTTGAAGATCTCGGCCGGCGCCGGCGTCCGCGACAGCTCGTAGCCCGTCACCACCATGCCGATGGCACGGGCAAGGCGATCGTCCTTCACGTCTCCGGCGCCGATCTCCTTCAGTTCCGGCGACATGATCAGCTTGTCGAAGGCGTATTGCAGGCGACGCTTCTCGACCGGGATGTTGACGAGGCCGTCGAAGTTGCGCACCGCGGCCATGCCCATGTTCTGGTCGGCCGCCACCTCCACATTGGCGCGGTTCACCGCCTTGACGAGGCCCGCCACCGCCCGCGGATTGTCCTTCAGCAGCTTCTGCGACACCATCATGCCGTTGGAATAGAGGTCGAGGCCGTGGTCGCCGAAGGCGAACCAGACGAAGTCCTTGTCCGGGTCCTGGCGGTTCAGCACCAGGTTGAAATAGCTGGTGATGTTGAAGACCAGCGCCGCGTCGATCTGGCCCTGGATCAGCATCGGCTCCTGCAGGTTCGGCGCCATGCTGGTCACCGTGAGCTTCGCCATGTCGAGGTTGTTGGCCTTGGCGAAGACCGGCAGCAGCCGGGTCGTCGGCGTTCCCGGCGCGCCGCCGAGCTTGCGGCCCTCGAGGTCCTTCACCGTGGCGATGCCGCTCGACTTCTTGGCGACCAGCGCGAAGGGCGGCTGGTTCCACATCTGGTAGACCATGACGGGGGTGTCGGCCGGCCGCGTCGCTGCATTCTGAATGATCGCATTGATGTCGCCGAAGCCTGCATCATAGGCACCGCCCATGATGCGGGTCACCGTCGCGCCCGAGCCTTCGCCCTGGTCGATGGTGACGTCGAGGCCCGCCTCGCGGAAATAGCCCTTGTCGCGGGCGACGAAATAGGGGGCGTCGGAGCCCTGGGTCTTCCAGCCGAGCGTGAACTTGATGGGCGTCAGGGCCTGCGCCCGCACGGCGGGGGCGAAGAGGGCGAGGCCGAGGCCGGCGGTCGCTGCGCGTCGGGTGATCATGGGTCTGGCTCCGCGGAAGGGCCGCACGGAGGGCGGCCGGTCAGTCACGGAGCCCGACGACGCAAGAACGTTGCCACAGGAACCAGACGTGGTGTCGCGGGTCAGTCCGGCGGGAAGCTGACGAGCCGCCGGTAGAGGTGCCACGTCGCGTGGCCCCAGAGCGGCAGGACCAGCAGCAGGCCGGCGAAGAACGGCGCCATGGCGAGGAAGACCGCCGCGGCGGTCACCGCGCCCCAGCCGAGCATGACCTGCGGGCTCGCCTGGACCGCCCTGACCGAGGTGATGATGGCGGTGACGATGTCGAGGTCGCGGTCGAGCAGCAGCGGGAACGAGATCACCGTGATCGAGAAGGTGAAGAGCGCCATCACCGCGCCGACCGCCGTGCCGACGGCGAGGAAGGTCCACCCGTCGGCGGTGAGAAACAGCGCCCTGGCGAAGAGCACGGGGTCGAGGCTCGCGAAGCCGAAGAACAGCGCATAGAGCATGCGCACCTGGTACATCCAGATGATGAAGATGAAGATGGTGAGGAAGGCGAGCCAGGAGAGTTCGCGCCCGCCCTGCCGCCAGACCGTGGCGAGAACCGCGCCCCATGTCGGCCCGGCGCCCGCCTCGCGCAGCCGGGACACCTCGTAGAGCCCGACAGCCACGAAGGGGCCGATCAGGGCGAAGCCGGCTGCAAGCGGGAACACCGCCCAGGCATAGCCGAACTGCGCCGGCAGGATCATCAGCGCGAGGCCGCCCAGCCAGTAGATGGCGCCGAAGAACAGGCCGAAGGCGGGCGCCGCCCGCAGATCCCCCCAGCCGGCCTCAAGGGCCTCCTTGATGTCCTCGATCGTGGCCGCCCGCACAACGGGCTCCCGCGATCGCGGCGCGATGCCCGGCGACGTCGTGTCGGTCATGGAAGCCTCCCCCGTATGGCGTGACGCCGCCGGCGTCGAGGCCGGCGGGTTTCGGGGGATGGCCAAGGATGACGCGGCGGCGCGCCGCGTCAAGCCGTCCGGTCAGCCGGCGAGGCGCTGGGCCGTGCGCTGCGGCCAGGAGGTGACGGCGGCGAGCCCCTTGTAGGCCTCGGCATATTCGCGCTTCAGCCGCGCAATGAACTCGCCGGCGCTCTCCACCGCCTTGATGGCGCCGATACCCTGGCCCGAGCCCCAGATGTCGCGCCAGGCCTTGCTCTTCTCCGAGCCGCCCGAGCCGAAGCTCATCTTGGAGGGGTCGCTCTCCGGCAGGTTGTCCGGATCGAGCCCGGCATTGACGATGGAGGCGCGCAGATAGTTGCCGTGAACCCCGGTGAACAGGTTCGAGTAGACGATGTCGCCGGCGGTCCCGTCGACGATGCCCTGCTTGTAGGCCTCCGTCGCATTGGCTTCCTTGGTGGCGATGAAGGCCGAGCCGATATAGCCGAGGTCGGCGCCGAGAGCCTGCGCCGCCAGGATCGCCCGGCCGGTCGCGATGGCGCCGGAGAGCGCCAGCGGCCCGTCGAAGAACTCGCGGATCTCCTGGATCAGCGCGATGGGCGAGAGCGTGCCGGCATGGCCGCCGGCGCCCGCCGCCACGGCGATGAGGCCGTCCGCACCCTTCTCCAGCGCCTTCTTGGCGTGATTGATGTTGATGATGTCGTGCAGCGTGATGCCGCCGTAGGAGTGGATGGCATCGTTGAGCTCGGGGCGCGCGCCGAGCGAGGTGATGACCACCGGCACCTTGTACTTCACGCACATCTCGACGTCGTGCATGAGCCGGTCGTTCGACTTGTGCACGATCTGGTTCACCGCGAAGGGCGCGGAGGGCGCGTTGGGATGGGCCTCGTCATAGGCCCCCAGTTCCTCGGTGATGCGCTTCAGCCAGTCTTCCAGCACCGGGCCCGGCCGCGCGTTCAGCGCCGGGAACGAGCCGACGATGCCCGCCTTGCACTGGGCGATGACGAGGTCGGGGTTCGACACGATGAACAGCGGCGAGCCGATGGCCGGCAGTTGCAGGCGGCCGGCGAGCGAAGCGGGAAGCGACATGGGGACCGTTCCGGGAAGGGGTTCGTGACGTGTATCGGCACGACGCATCAAAGCCGATCGTACCGCCCGGCGAAAGCCCTGCCGGAAGGCGGATGGCCTCAGAAGATCAGCTTGAAGAGCACCACCGCGATGAAGACGAGGACAAGCAGACCGATCAGCGTCTCTCCGGCCACCTTCGGCCTGACGTAATAGATGCCCGACGGTTGCCGCATCACGCCGGAAGCCGGATAGCCTTCGGTGCTTTCTCCGCGCGGCGTGACGCGCGCCCTGCCGAGGCTGGCAACGGGCAGGAGAACACGGGCGAGGCCGACGAAGAAGGCATCGAAGACGAAGCCGAAGAGCGCGTCGAAGATGAACATCGGTGGCGAGACTCCCCTTCCCCAAGGGAAGACGAGCGAGGGTCTCCTGTCAATCGGAGCGCAGGTCGAGCGACATTTGCCCGTCGGATGGCTTTCCGGGTGCCCTCGGATCGGACAGGCCCGCAAGGAAGGCTCGCGCCTCCTTCAGGATCTGCGCCTTTCTCCCGCCGTCCATGCCTTCCCAGGTGCGGTAGGGCATGGCCATGCGCGGATTGCCCTTCAGGGTCTGCGCATTGGCGTCGATGAAGTTCCAGTAGAGCAGGTTGAAGGGGCAGGCCCCCTCCCCGACCTTGATCTTCGGGTCGTAGGCGCAGCCCGCGCAGTAGTCGGACATCCGGTCGATATAGGCGCCGGAGGCCGCATAGGGCTTGGAGGCGAGGAGCCCGCCGTCGGCGAACATCACCATGCCGTGGACGTTCGGCAGCTCCACCCAGTCGAAGGCGTCGGCATAGACGGCGAGATACCAGGCCTCCACCTCCGAAGGGCGGATGCCGGCGAGAAGGGCGAAGTTGCCGGTCACCATGAGCCGCTGGATGTGATGGGCATAGGCGTTGCGGCGCGTCTCGCCGACCACCTCGGCGATGCAGGCGAGGTCGGTCTCGCCGGACCAGTAGAACCAGGGCAATGGGCGGTCCGCACCGAGCGCGTTGGTCTCGGCATAGTCCGGCATGCGGTGCCAGTAGATGCCGCGGACATATTCCCGCCAGCCGAGAATCTGGCGGATGAACCCCTCCGCCGCGTTGAGGGGCGCCTGACCTCGGCGATACGCGGTCTCGGCGGCGAGACAGACCTCCCGGGCCGTCAGCAGGCCGACGTTCAGGTAGGGCGAGAGAAGCCCGTGATAGAGGAAGGGTTCGCCGCGCTTCATCGCGTCCTGCACGTCGCCGAATTGCGGCAGAGCCTCGGTGATGAAGTGGTCGAGGGCCTTCAGCGCATCGGCCCGCGTCACCGCCCAGCCGAAGGGCTCGAGGTCGCCGAAATGATCGGCGAAGCGCGCGCCCACCAGGTCCATCACCTCTCGCGTTACGGCGTCGGGGGAAAAGCGCAGCCGCCGCGGCGGCCGGGCCTCCTTCGGCAGCGCCTTGCGGTTCTCGGCATCGTAGTTCCACTGCCCGCCGACCGGCTTGTCCTCCTCCATCAGGAGGCCGGTCTCGCGCCGCATCTCCCGATAGAAGAACTCCATCCGGAAGCCCTTGCGCCCCTCGGCCCAGCGGGAGAACCGGCCGCGCGAGCAGACGAAGCGGTCGTCCTCGCGAATCTCCACCGGGAGGCCGGTCTCCCCGGCCCAGGCTTCCATCATCGCCCTGACGCGCCACTCCCCGGGCTCGGTGACGACGATGCGGTCGACGGCGTGGCGCGCCAGCGCCCGCTTCACCTCGCCGCCGAAGCTGCCGCTGTTCTCCGGGTCGTCGAGGCGGACGTAGTCGACGGCGATCCCCTCCTGCCGCAGCTCCTCGGCGAAGTGGCGCATGGCGGAGAGGATGAAGGCGATCTTCTGCTTGTGGTGCGGCACATAGGTCGTCTCGTCCGCCACCTCCACCATCAGCACCACGTCGCCGGCTGCGAGGCCGTCGAGCGCGGCGATCTCACGTGTCAGGTGGTCGCCGAGGATGAGACGCAGCGTCGCCAAGGTGCCGCTCAGCCCTTGGTGCGCAGCATGGAGCGGCCACCGTCGACGCCGATGATCTGGCCGGTGATCCAGCCGGCCTCGGCGTCCAGCAGCAGCGCGCCGAGGGCGGCGACGTCGTCCGGCTCCCCGAGGCGGGGAATGGCGTGAAGGGCGGCGATGGCGTTGGCCATTGTTTCGTTGGAGGTGAGACCCTTCGCGAGCGGCGTGCGGGTCAGCGAGGGCGCGACGCAGTTGACGCGGATCTTCGGCGCGAGCTCGGCGGCGAGCGCCACGGTGAGGCCCTCCACCGCGCCCTTGGCCATGGAAACGGAGGCGTGGGCGGAAAATCCCTGCGCCACGGCCACCGTCGAGACGAGGAGGATCGACGAGGTCGGTCCCTCATGGGCCTTCAGGGCCGGGAGGCTCGCCTGCACGGCCCGCACGGCGCCGAGGGCGTTGACCTCGAAGTCGCGGGTGAAGTCGGCGTCGGTCAGCCGCGCCACCGGTTTCAGGTTGATGGACCCGACGCAATAGGCGAGGCCCGCGAGCGTCTCGCCCGCCTCCGCCGCGGCGGCCGTGATGGCGGCGCGGTCGGCGACGTCGGCGACGGAGAAGGTGGCGCCGATCTCGGCGGCCAGCGCCTCCAGCCGGTCGCGGTCGCGCGCCACCAGGTGCACGGCATGGCCACGGCCGCGCAGCCGGCGCGCCAGCGCCGATCCGATGCCGCCCGTGCCGCCGTAGATGAGATAGGTGTCCGCCATGATGCCGCCGTTGCGCTGCCGCCCCACACCGGGGCCTGTGGAGCGGATACGGCGCGTGACGGGCTGCGGTTCAGGACGGGACGGCGCGATGGGGAAGATGATCCGCAAGGCAGACCTGCCGCAGAAGCCCTGTGCCGCCTGCGGCCGGCCCTTCGCCTGGCGCAAGAAATGGGAGCGCGTCTGGGACGAGGTTCGCTTCTGCTCGGACCGCTGCCGCGCGGACCGACCGAAATCTGCCGGCAAGCCGAGATAGCGCGCCGGATCAGCGGCCCATCCAGACCAGCCAGAGGGCGAAGAGGATCAGGAGCACCAGCAGCGTGTAGACCCCCGCCTGCGAGCGCCCGACCTCGATCCGTCCATCGGCAGCGCGCCGGAAACCGTGGAACGGAAAGGGCCCCTCGGAATCGGCAGGGGCGACGCGGGCCCGCCCGAAGGTGAGCAGCGGCAGCAGCACGGCCGCGAGCCCGATGAGGAGGAGGTCCACGATCACGTAGACGATGAGCTCGGCGATCACGCCCATGGCCAGCCTCCCCCTAGGGAAAGTCTAGCAGCGGCGGGGCCGCGCGCAACGTCCTTCGCAATCAGCCGTAGCGCATCTCGTAGCGGGCCTCGCCCTGCGGCGGCGGCGGGATGGCATGGCCCTCGTCCGCATACTGGTTGAGCTTGTTGCGCAGCGTGCGGATCGAGATGCCGAGGATGTTGGCGGCATGGGTCCGGTTGCCGAGCGTGTGGCCGAGGGTGTCGAGGATGAGGTCGCGCTCGACGTCCGCCACGGTGCGCCCGACGAGACCGCGCGTCACCGCCTCCGCCGCGATCGCCGCCTGCGCCGCCACCTGGTCGGGCCCGCGGCGCTCGTCGAGCCTCGCCCCGTCCGGCGTGCGGATGGCGTCGACGCCGATCTCCGGACCGGTCGAGAGCAGCACGGCGCGGTGCAGCGTGTTCTCCAGCTCGCGCACGTTGCCCGGCCAGCGTGCGACGGTGAGCTGGCGGCGCGCCTCGGCCGAGAGCAGCTTCGGCGGCATGCCGTTGGCCTCGGCGTATTTCTTGGCGAAATGGCCGGCGAGTTCGAGGATGTCGGCGGGGCGTTCGCGCAGCGGCGGCAGCTTCAGGTTCACGACGTTGAGCCGGTAGAGCAGGTCCTCGCGGAACGTGCCCTTGCGAACCTCGTCCGCCAGCGTGCGGTTGGAGGTCGCGAGGATGCGGATGTCGACCGGAACCGGCCGGGTCCCGCCGACGCGGTCGATGACGCGCTCCTGGATGGCGCGCAGGAGCTTCGACTGCAGGCGGATGTCCATCTCGGAGATTTCGTCGAGCAGCAGCGTGCCGCCGTTCGCCTCCTCGAACTTGCCGATGCGCCGCGCCACGGCCCCGGTGAAGGCGCCTTTCTCGTGGCCGAAGAGCTCGCTCTCGAGCAGGTTGTCGGGGATCGCGGCGCAGTTCACCGCGACGAAGGGCGCCTTGGCCCGGTTCGACTTGGTGTGGACGTAGCGCGCCAGCACCTCCTTGCCGGTGCCGCTCTCGCCCGTGATGAGGATGGAGGCGTCAGACCCCGCCACCTGGTTGGCGAGCTGGACGACGCGGGCCATGGCCTCGTCGCGGTAGATCAGCTGCTTGGCGTCGTCGGCGACCGCCGCCAGCACGGCGGCGATCAGCTCCGGATCGGGCGGCAGCGGGATGTATTCCTTGGCCCCCGCATGGATCGCCGCCACCGCGGCGCGGGCGTCGTTGGAGGTGCCGCAGGCGACGATCGGCACGGCGATCATCTCGTCCGCGAAGGCCTGGACCAGCGCCCGGACGTCCATCGTCACCTCGACCATGACGAGGTCGGCGCCCTTGGCGCGCATGACGCGCAGCGCCGTCTCGATGTCCTCGGCATTGGTGACGGCGGCGCCCTTGTCCACGGCCATCTTGGTGGCGATGGAGAGCTGCCCCTTGAGTGTTCCGACGATCAGCAGTCGCATCGTTCGGGTTCCTTCAGCGCTCGGCTTTGATGATTTCCGTCATGGTCACGCCGAGGCGATCCTCGACGAGCACCACTTCGCCGCGCGCGACGAGACGGTCGTTGACGTAGATGTCGATGGCCTCGCCGACCTTGCGGTCGAGTTCGAGGACCGTGCCGGGTCCGAGCTTCAGGAGCTCGCCCACGTCCATGCGCGAGCGACCGAGCACTGCGGAGACGTTGACCGGCACGTCGAAGACCGCTTCCAGGTCCGTCGCGTCCTTGGTGCCGTCGTCGCCCGCTTCGCCGAGGTCCATGCCGGCATTGGAGCCGGGCACCACGTCCATGCCCTCGTTCTCGAGATCGGGCAGCGGCATGCCGGTGTCGGAGGGAGTGCTCATGACAGGGCCTCGGGGGTACCGGAGGTGGATGCGGTATAGCGGCCGACCGCCTCGCCGATGCGACGGGCGGTCTCTTCACGGTCGAGCATGATGCCGCCGCTGGACCATTCGATGCGGCAGTCGCCGAGCGCGATGGCGGGCTCGGCCAGGATGACGAGGCGGCCGTCGAAGCCGCGCTCGGTGGCGAGCTTCGTCAGTTCGGTGCGCGCATCCTCGAGCAGGTCGTCGTTGACCCGGACCACCAGATGCGGCGCGCTGCGCAGGTTGGCGAAGCAGTCGGCGACGAGGTCACGGACGGCGTCCAGCGGCTCGCGCGCCACCAGGGCGTCCGAGAGCTTGCGCGCCACCGCCACCGCGATGTCGATGGCCTCCGCCTCCAGCCGTCCCTCGAGGTCGGACAGGGCGGCTGCGGCGACCGACAGGCGGTCGCCGAGCTGGCCGAGGGCGAGCGCCCGCTGCCGCTCGATCGACGCCATGGCCTTCGCTTCGCCGGCGGCGAGACCGGCGGCGTAGCCCTCCTGCCGCGCCTGGGCGAGGAGCTGCTGGTGCTCCGAGACGGCGATCCGCGGCTCGGCGGCGCGTTTGGCCTCCTGCCCGAACTCCGTTTCGAAGAGATATTTGACCGGTGCCGCCACGTGCATGTCCTCAGAAGACCAGTTCGTCGTCGGCGCGGTTCTTGGAGATGGCGGCGAGATCCTTGGCGAGGTTGACGAGCACGCCCTGCGCCTCGTCCACGTCCTTGAGGCGCATCGGGCCGAGGGCCTGCATGTCGTCCTGCAGCATCTTCGCCGCGCGGGTCGACATCTGCGCCAGGAAGAAGTCGCGCATGGTCTGGCTGGCGCCCTTGAGGGCGACCGCCAGCTTGTCCTTCTCGACCTGGCGCACGAGGGTCTGCGCCGAGCCGGCATCGAGCTTGGCGAGGTCGTCGAAGGTGAACATCAGGCTCTTGATGCGCTCGGCGGAGTCGCGGTTCTGCTCCTCGAGCGCGGTGATGAAGCGCGTCTCGGTCTGCCGGTCGAAGGAGTTGAAGATCTCGGCCATGGCCTCGTGGCTGTCGCGCCGCGAGGTCTGCGAGAGGTTGGACATGAACTCGGTGCGCAGCGTCTGCTCGATGCGCTCCAGAACGTCCTTCTGGATCGCCTCCATCTTCAGCATGCGGCCGACCACGTCGAGGGCGAACTCCTCGGGAAGGATGGCGAGCACGCGGCCGGCATGTTCCGGCTTGATCTTGGAGAGCACCACCGCGACGGTCTGCGGGTACTCGTTCTTCAGGTAGTTGGCGAGCACCTGCTCCTGCACGTTGGAGAGCTTCTCCCACATGTTGCGGCCGGCCGGCCCGCGGATCTCCTCCATCAGGATCGCGACCCGGTCGGACGGCATGAACTGCGAGAGCAGCCGCTCGGTGGCGTCGAAATTGCCCATCAGGCCGCCGGCCGCCGACAGGCGCCCGACGAATTCCAGCATCAGGCTCTCCACCACGTCCGGCTCGACCGTCCCGAGCTGCGACATCGCGATCGACAGGACGCGGATCTCCTCGTCGTCGAGCAGCTTCCAGATGCGCGACGACACCTTGTCGCCGAGCGTCAGCATGAGGATGGCGGCGCGCTGATGGCCGGTCAGGCCGCGGGCAGCCAGGGTGTTGATGCGACCGTCGGCGGACAGGGCGGCGAGTGCCTTGCCGAATTCCGCGTCGCGTTCCATTTGCGCCATGGTCATTTCGGTTCACCGTCGTTCAGCCACTGGCGAATGATCGAGACGGTCTCGTGCGGGTTCTTTTCGACCAGCTCGCCCACCTTGGCGAGCGAGGCCTGGTGCACCTCGCCCTTGATCTGGGCCATTTCGATCATCTTCATCGTGGCGCTTTCCAGCCCCGGCGCCAGCGGCGGCGCCTTGATCGACGCCGTGCCCTCGCCGCGCTCGCCGGCCTCGCCCGCCGAGCCTTCCGCGGAGGCCGGCGCCGCACCGGGAGTGCCGGCCGGCAGCGCCGGCGCCGGCACCTCGTCGGGCGCCACGATGCGGCGGAGCAGCGGACGGACGACGAAGAGCATGACGAGGAGCGACACCAGCAGCAGCACCGCCAGCTCGATGGCGTAGCGGATGTCCTCCTTGGTGAAGTCGTAGACCATCCACCAGGGCCGCTCGGCCTCCGGGGCGGCGAGCTGCGGCGCCTCGGCGAAGCGAAGGTTGACGATCTCCACCTGGTCGCCGCGGCGCTGGTCGAAGCCGATGGCCGAGCGCACCAGGGCGCCGATCCGGTCCAGTTCCTCGGCCGAGCGCGGCTGGTAGTTCACGTTGCCCTGCGCGTCGCGGGCATAGACGCCGTCGACCAGCACGGCGACCGAGACACGCTTGATGCGGCCGCCCTCGATGACCTCGGTGCGCTGGGTGCGGGCGATCTCGTAGTTGACCGTCTCCTCGGTCTTGCGGCTCGCCTCGCGGGACGCGTTGGCGCCGGCGCCGGTCTGGTTGGCCCCCGGCAGTTCGTTGCCGACGGTCACCTGGCCGTCGCCGCGGCCCTCGTTGGAGCTCGACTGCTCCTCGCGGGTCTGGGTGGAGCGGACGACGCGGCGCTCGGGGTCGAAGTCGTCGGAGGTCTGGGTGACCCGGTTGAAGTCCATGTCGGCGGCGACCTGGACGCGGGCCCGGCCGGGTCCGACCACGGACGCGATGATGCTCTCGACCTGCTCGCGCAGGCGGCGCTCCTGGCCGGCCTTCCGCTCGTCGACGGTCGACCCCATCATGCCCGAGGCGTCGCCCGCGCCGTCGGCGAGCAGCCGCCCACCCTCGTCGACGATGGAGATGCGCTGCGGCGACAGGCCCCGGACCGCCGAGGCGACGAGATGGCGCACCGCCCGGATCTGCTGCGGCTCGAGACCCCCGCGCACCCGCAGCACGATGGAGGCCGAGGGCTCGGAGCGCTCGCGCGAGAACAGGGCGCGCTCGGGCAGGACGAGGTGGACGCGCGCCGACTGGACCCGCTCGATGCCGCGGATGGTGCGGGCGAGCTCGCCCTCCAGCGCCCTCAGCTGGTTCATGTTCTGGACGAAGGAGGTGGACGAGAGCGCGTCGCCCTTGTCGAAGATCTCATAGCCGACGCCGCCGCCGCGCGGCATGCCGCTCTCGGCGAGCTGCAGGCGCACGCGGGCCACCTGCTCCTGCGGCACGAAGACCTGGGCGCCTTCGTTGCGCAGCTGGAACTTCACCTGCCGGCGCTCCAGCTCCTTCACGATCTGGGAGGAATCCTCGAGCGTCAGGTCGGAAAAGAGCAGCGCCATCTGCGGCTGGCTCATCCGCATGATGATGTAGACGAAGAAGCCGACCAGGCCGAGCGAGACGACCCCCATCGCCGCGAGGCGGGGCGCGCCCAGTTTTTTCATGAACTCCAGAATGCCGTTCAAGACGCCACCAGCCCATCAGGTCCTGCGCGAAGCGGCCGCCGCCGATCGCTGGGCAAGATTTGCCGGGTGGGTGGTTACCGGATGGTTAACGCGGCCGGGCGTTTTGGGGCGGACCGTCGATTTTACCTGAGCGAGCGCAGCACGAGGCCGATTCCGCCTGCCGTCAGCCCCAGCATCATGAGCGTGTTGAAGAGGCTCGTGGGGACGAAATAGATCGTGAGGTTAACGAGAATGCCTGCGGCGATGAT
>LNFH01000243.1 GCA_001464235.1 Rhizobiales bacterium Ga0077556
TTGGTCAGGAGATAGGCCCCCGCCACCGTCATGCCGAGGCCGACGAAGAAGGCGATCATGCCGCCGGGCGTGCCTCCGGCGCCGGTCAGACGGAAATCGGCCATGCGTGCTCCATCGAGGGGGTGCGCACCAGCGCGGGCCAGCAGCTTTGCCATCCCCGGCCGCGCGCGACAAGCGCTGGGACCCGTTGACGCCGGTAACCAGCCGTTAACCATCCACCCGGCAAATCTTGCCTGGACACGTTCAACATGGGCCGCGCGCGCCTGCGGCCGGGGATCCTGCATGAGCGACGCGGCAGCCGCCGAACGACAGCGAACCATCGCCAGCGGCATGTCGCTCGGCCAGATGTCGGACTGGCTGCGCCGTCCCGACCTGTGGATGGCCTGCGGCGTCATCGGCATCCTGATCATCCTGATCTTCCCGCTGCCGGCGATCATCCTCGACCTGATGCTGGCGGTGTCGATCATCTCCTCGGTCATGATCCTCATGACCGCCCTCTTCATCCACAAGCCGCTGGAGTTCTCCTCCTTCCCGACCGTGCTGCTCATCGCGACGATGCTACGGCTGGCGCTGAACCTCGCCTCCACCCGCCTGATTCTCTCGCACGGACACGAAGGCACCCACGCCGCCGGCCACGTCATCGAGGCCTTCGGCAACTTCGTGATGGGCGGATCCTTCGTGATCGGCATCATCGTCTTCGCCATCCTGGTGATCGTGAACTTCATCGTCATCACCAAGGGCTCGGGCCGCATCGCCGA
>LNFH01000244.1 GCA_001464235.1 Rhizobiales bacterium Ga0077556
CGGGGATTTCGGTCGGGCCCGGGGCAGGATTTCGGCACCGTCGCGCCGGCTGATGGAGCGGCCATGCATCACCTCACGTCATTTACAGAGCGATAACCGCCCTGGCCTGAGCCCGGTCCCGCAGCATTGACCGGGTCTGCCGATGGTGTACCATAAAAATCGATGATCCAATAATAATCGATATTCCTGCACCGGAGATCTCAATGACCCGCTGGCTTGCTTCCCTCACGGCCGGGCTTTTCGCCCTCACCCTCGGCGCCCTGCCCGCGGCCGCCTTCCCCGATCGCGCCGTCCGCATCGTCGTGCCCTTCCCGGCCGGCGGCTCCAACGACGTCATCGCCCGCATCGTCGGCCAGCGTCTCTCGGAGATCTGGAAGCAGCCCGTCGTCATCGAGAACCGGGCCGGCGCCGGCGGCAATATCGGCGGTGAGGCCATCGCCCGCGCTGATGCCGACGGCTACTCGCTCCTGCTTGCCGCCCCCGGCCCGCTCGCCATCAACCCCTCCCTCTTCCAGCGCATGAATTACGATCCGCTGAAGGACTTCGCTCCGATTGCGCTGACGGCCTCCGTGCCGATCGTCCTCGCGGTCCACCCGCAGGTGCGCGCCAACACCGTCGCCGAGCTCATCGCGCTCGCCAAGGCCGAGCCCGGCAAGCTGCATTTCGGCTCCTCGGGCGCCGGCTCGACCAACCACCTGGCGGGAGAGCTGTTCAAGTCGCTGGCCGGCATCAACATCCAGCACGTGCCCTATCGCGGCGCCGCTCCGGCCATGAACGACCTCGTCGCCGGCCACATCCCCTTCATGTTCAGGTCGCCGGCGGCAAGATCCGCGCGATCGCGGTGGCCGGCGCCACCCGCTCCTCGCTCTATCCGGAACTGCCGACCATGGCGGAAGCCGGCGTCGCCGGGTTCGAGGCCTCGTCCTGGTTCGGCCTCGTCGCCCCCGCCGGTACGCCGCCCGCCGTCATGAAGGTGCTGGTGGAGACCACCGCCGCGGTGCTCAAGGAACCCGCGATCATCGCCAAGTTCGCAGAGCTCGGCGCCGAGCCGGGCACCGTCTTCGGCGACGATTTCGGCCGCCTCCTCAAGACCGAGACCGAGAAGTGGTCGGCCATCGTCAAGGCCGCCGGCCTCACCCCCCAGTGACGGCCGGACGCCGCTTCCCCTCCCCAGCGAGAGACCCCATGGCCGAGACCCGCGACGACCTTCCCACCCTCGCCGAGCTCGAGAAGCGCTACGAGGACATGATCGGCTTCACGCCGCCGCGCATCGCCAAGCGGCTGAAGCTCGGCATGGCCGTCGCTCCCGAGGTCGTCGCGGCCATCGAGGACTGGCGCATCACGGCCCTCACCCCCGAGGCACTGGACCAGAAGACGGTCCAGCTCATGGCCTTCGCCATCCTGCTGACCCAGACCTCGGAAGCCGCCACCAACCACGCCAAGGCGGCCATCAAGGCCGGCGCGACGCTCGATGAGCTGCACGCCGCCGCGGCCGTTGCGGCCCTCTTCCGCGGCGTCGCCGCCTTCAATCTCGCCGGCGAGGTCCTCACCGGCCTCTTCCCCGAGAAGGCCTGACGGCTCCCGCCCGACCACCCGAAGGATCGACCCATGCTTTCCGATGCCGATCGCCGCAAGGCGGCCGAAATTCTGCTCGCCGCCGAGGACTCCCGCACCCCGGCGCTGCAGCTCACCAAGACCTGGCCCGACATCCAGATCGAGGATTCCTATGCGATCTCCTCGCTGGTGACCGAGACCAAGATCGCCCGCGGCGACCGGCTGATCGGCCACAAGATCGGCCTGACCTCCAAGGCCATGCAGGCCTCCTCGCAGATCGACGAGCCGGACTATGGGCATCTCCTCGAGTCGATGCTGCTGAACGACGGCGCAAAGGTCCGCTTCGAGGACTATTGCGTGCCGCGCGTCGAGCCGGAACTGACCTTCATCCTGAAGGAGCCGCTGAAGGGGCCGGGCATCGGCCTCGTCGACGTGCTGCGCGCCACCGAATGGGTGGTGCCCTCCATCGAGATCATCGACGCGCGCGTTCAGAACCCGCGCAAGATCCAGGACACCGTCGCCGACAACGGCGCCGCCGCCGGTATCATCCTCGGCGGCCGCCCGGTGCGCCCCGATGCGGTGGACCTGCGCTGGGTGGGCGCCATCTTCTACCGCAACGCCGAGATCGAGGAGACGGGCATCGCCGCCGGCGTCCTCGGCCACCCGGCCATGGCCATCGCCTGGCTCGCCAACAAGGTCGGCCGTTTCGGCACCGTGCTGGAGCCCGGCCACCTCATGCTCTCCGGCTCTTTCACCCGCCCGGTGTGGGCGGCCAAGGGCGACACCCTGCACGCCGACTTCGGCCCGCTGGGCAGCGTCTCGGTCCAGTTCGTCTGACGCCCGGGCCTAGAGCAGGCTCACCCGCCGCGGCATGGCCTCCTGCCTCAGCGGCGCGAGAGCCGGCGCCTCCGGCGCCACGACGATCCGCTCCGGCTCGGCGAGCCTCAGGCGCACCCCGGCGCCGGAGGAGAGCCTGTGCAGGTAGAACACGCTCTGCGCCGTCTCGTCCGCGATCATGACGGGCGACGGCGCCGAGACGATCCTGACGCTGCCGCACCGGCCGATCCAGTCGACGTGGCGGTGGCCGTGCATGACCACGATCCGGTCGCCCAGCGGTTCGAGCTGGCGCACGAACCAGCTGCCGTTGACGAGGGCCGTCCCCACCCGCTCGAAGAAGGCCCGCACCGGCCGCGGATATTCGATGACGTGGTGGTGCAGCGCGACGATCCACGACGCCCGCGGATACTGGCGGACGGCCGCGGCCAGCGCCGCCTCCTGCTCGTGCGAAACCAGGCCCAGCGCGTTGGTGAAGGAGAAGTGCGTCTCGGCGTTGGAGTTGAGCAGGATGACGCCGAGCCCTTCGTCGTTCTTCGGCGGCATGACCAGCGGGAAGAGATTGTCCCAGAAGGTCGCGAACTGCACCCCCGCGCCGAGCTTGCCCGTCTCCGCCAGCGAGCGGATCAGGCGCTGCTTGCGGGCGGCGGCGGCGGCGAGCGTGTGGCCGAGGACGCCCCGGTCGCGATCGACGAGGCGCACCCGCTCGCCCTGGATCGTCACCATGGCGGAGAGCGTGCGCAGACGTCGGAGCTGCTTGACCGGACTGAAGGGTACGTCCAGCCGGGCGGGATTGGCCCTGTCGACGATGTTGAGGTCGTGGTTGCCCGGCAGCAGCAGCATGCGCTCGGCAAGCTGCGGATAGCGCCAGACGAGGTCGAGGAACTCGGCCCATTCCGCCGAACGGCCGGCGTCGGTCACGTCGCCGGTCACCATGATGAGGTCCAGCGGCTCCTCGGCATGGAGCGCCGCGAGCTTCTCGACGATCCGCTCGAGCCGCCCGTTGCCGCGCGGGCCGCGCCGTCCGCTCTCGATGCGGAAGCCGTAGCGCTCGCCGACCACGTGGAGGTCGGAGAGATGGACCACCCGCCAGGAGGGACCGCCGTGCGAGGGCATGTCGAAGGCGCCGATGTCCTCCGGCGTCGCCATGGTCGCGTCGGCATAGCCCCAGCTGATCGAGGCGACCGCCATGTAGAGGGCGACGAGGACGACGGCATTGGCGAGCGCCGGCCGCACCAGCCGGTTGGGGCGCGCGAAGTCGATGAAGTCAGCGGTCCAGCGGGTCGAGGGCCAGACGAGGAGGATCACGCCGATGGCGGCGACGGCCAGCAGCGCGGCGGCACCGATCGCGGAGAGCGAGCGCAGGCGCGCGCGGCGTCCGGGCTCGCTGGCGCGCGAGGAAAAGCGCTCGACCACATGGCGCAGCGCCTCCCGGCTCGTCGCATAGCCGGGCTGGATGGCGAGGGCGTTGAGGGACCAGAAGCTGCGCTCGGCCGAGCGGAACAGCGGCCGCCAGCCGTAGAAGCCGACGACGGCCACCAGCAGCAGCAGCAGCACCGAGCTGAAACCGGCGAGCGCCGTGATCCGCCCCGACAGCGTGTCGACCCAGCCGGTGACGACCAGCGGCGCCGCACCGAGGAGGAGGGCCGGCACCAGCATGAGGCTGGTCCACGCGAAGATCAGCTTCGGCAGGCTGATCTCGGTGAAGAGCCAGCCGGCAAGCTTGATCAGGGACCGGGTGGCCGGGCTCGACGCGTCGTCTTCGGCATCACCGCGGCGGGGGTCGACAGGCGGCTCCATGCCGGCAGTGTCGGCTATCGGCGGCGGCGGCGCAAACCGGCGAAGTGAAGCAGTCCGCGCCTAGCGCAGCGCCGGCAGACACAGCACGCCGCCCTCCGGCCCGATCAGCACCGAGGCGACGGCGAAGGAGGTGATGGCGAGGCCGATGGCCATGGCGGCCGCAGGATTGCGGCCGAGCCCCTTGAGGGTCGCCACGCCCATGGCGCTGGCCATCACGGCGGGAATGGTCCCGAGGCCGAAGCCGAGCATCAGGCCGGCGCCGCCGAGGCCGCTGCCGGCGAGCATCGCCGTGAAGAGCGCGCCATAGACCATGGCGCAGGGCATGAAGCCCCAGACGACGCCGAGCGCCACCGGGCCGCCGACGCCGATCCCCGGATGGCGCGAGGTCAGCGTCATCAAGGTGGTGCCGACGGGCGCCGCCAGCCTGTCGAAGGCGACAAGCGAGGGGATGAGGCCGGCCGTCGACAGGCCGATCCAGCCGAGGGTGACGGCGCTCGCCCACTGCAGGACGCGATAGGCGGCCGTCTGGTCGAAGGCGCCGGCGATCCCCGAGCCGAAGGTGCCGAGGATGCCGCCGGCCATCGCATAGGCGAGCACGCGGCCGAGCTGCGTGAGGAGGAGCGTGCGCGCCCTCTGGCCGGCATCGCCGGTCGGATGGACGGTGAGCATGAGCGCCGAGCCGATGCTGCCGCACATGCCGGCGCAGTGCAGGCTCGAGGCGAGCCCCATCAGGATGCCGGCGAAGAAGGTCAGGGACGAGGGGGACATCGGGGAACCGCGGGCTCAGACGGCGCTGGAATGGCGGCCCGCCTTGGCGAGATGGGCGTCGAACAGCGAGGCGACGACCCGCACCAGGGGCCGGCCGGCCTCGCTCACCACCACGGTCCGGTCGGAGCGCGACACGAGGCCCTGGCTCTCCAGCGGCACGAGGCCGGCGAGGTCACTGTCGAAGAAGTCGCCTGCGACGCCGTGGCGCCGGGCGACCGCCTCGAGATCGGCGGAGAAGTCGCACATCAGCCGCTCGATGGCGTCGGCCCGCACCCGGTCCTCCAGCGACAGGGCGAGGCCGCGCACCGTCGCCGGGGCGCCGGCCGCGACAGCCCTCTGGTAGCCGCCGATATCGGGCGCGTTCTGCACGAAGCCGCGCGGCAGGCGGCCGATGGCCGAGGCGCCGAAGCCGATCAGCGCCTCCGCGTCGTCGGTGGTGTAGCCCTGGAAATTGCGCTTCAGCCGCTGGTCGCGCGCCGCCACCGCCATGGCGTCGTCGGGGCGGGCGAAGTGGTCGAGGCCGACGGCCTCGTAGCCGCGCGCCTGCAGCGCCTCGCGTGCCGCCGTCTGCTGGCGGAAGCGCTCCACCGCGTCGGGCAGGGCCTGCTCGTCGATGAGGCGCTGATGGGTCTTGAACCAGGGCACGTGCGCATAGCCGAAGAGCGAGATGCGGCTCGGCTGCATGGCCGTGGCGAGGTCGATGGTGCGCATGAGGTCGGCCATGCTCTGGTGCGGCAGGCCGTACATGAGGTCGAAGCTGAGCGCGTCGATGCCGGCGGCATGCAGCGCCTCCACGGCGGCGGCGACCACCGCGAGGGGCTGGATGCGGCCGATGGCCTCCTGGACGTGGGGGTTGAGGTCCTGGACCCCGAGGCTCGCCCGCGTCACGCCCACCCGCTTCAGCGCCGCGGCGAGGCCGCGGTCGAGCTGGCGCGGGTCGAGTTCGATGGCGTGCTCGGCACCCGGACCGATCCGGAACCGCTGCGCGAGTCGTTCGGCGACGGCCGTCAGCCCCGCCTCGCCCAGCATGGAGGGCGTGCCGCCACCCCAGTGCAGATGGCGCACCTGGCGGGCCGGGGTCAGCCGGGCGACGAGGTCGATCTCGGCGAGCAGGTGGTCGCGATAGGCCGCCACCGGCTCGCTGCGGCGCGTCACCTTGGTGTGACAGCCGCAATAGGCGCACATGGCCGCGCAGAAGGGCACGTGGAGGTAGAGCGACAGGCTGGTGCAGGGCGACAGTTCGCCGAGCCACGCGCGGTAGGTGTCGGCGGTGACGGCCGGCGTGAAATGGGGCGCCGTCGGGTAGGAGGTGTAGCGCGGCACCGCCTTCTCGGCGAGGGCGATGTTGCCCATCGACGCCGGATGGATGCCGTCCGCCGGGCGGGACGAATCGCAGCTGCTCGGCACGGCGGGCGACGGGGACGTCATGGGGGCGGACCTCCGGGCGAGGCGGCGACATATCCGCCCATGATCGGAATTGTCACCGCCATCCGCGCCCGCGCGTTGATCGAAATCAACGCCCCCGGAGCCTGCGTGCCGGCCACCGGCCCATCTTGATGCACATCAATGTCCGCCCCGCTGCGCCTGCCATTGGTGCTGTGCAATGCGGGATCGCCTGTTTCGGCGGACCTGCCGCCATGCCGGACGAGGGGCACGAGATGAGCCAGGGTCAAGCCCACAAGACATTGTCAGTACCGGAGGTCACCAGCATGGTGGCCTTCGCCGCCACCGCTCTCCTGTGCCTGTACATCGCGTCAGGCTCGGTCGATCCGGCCTATTCCTTCCACGTCTATCTCTTTGCCGCCGGTTCGATCGGCGCGATCTTCGCCCTCGGCAACCGCTACATGGGGCGCCCGGTCACCATCCCGCAGGAGATCGACGGCAAGCCGAACTACAACATGGCGCCCGTCCAGTTCGCCGTCGTGGCCGCCGTGTTCTGGGGCATCGCCGGCTTCACCGTGGGTCTCATCATCGCCAGCCAGCTCGCCTGGCCGGCGCTGAACTTCGACCTGCCCTGGATCAATTTCGGCCGCCTCCGCCCGCTGCACACATCGGCGGTGATCTTCGCCTTCGGCGGCAACGTGCTGCTCGCGACCTCCTTCTACGTGGTCCAGAAGACCTGCCGCGCCCGCCTCGCCGGCGAGATTGCGCCCTGGTTCGTCATCCTCGGCTACAACTTCTTCATCGTCATCGCCGGCACGGGCTACCTGCTCGGCATCACCCAGGGCAAGGAATACGCCGAACCCGAGTGGTACGCCGACCTGTTCCTCACCGTCGTCTGGGTCGTCTATCTGCTCGTCTTCCTCGCGACCCTCTGGAAGCGCAAGGAACCCCACATCTTCGTGGCGAACTGGTTCTACCTCGCCTTCATCGTCACCATCGCCGTGCTCCATCTCGGCAACAACGCGGCGATCCCGGTCTCCATCTTCTCGCCGAAGAGCTACATCGTCTGGTCCGGTGTCCAGGACGCCATGTTCCAGTGGTGGTACGGCCACAACGCGGTCGGCTTCTTCCTGACCGCCGGCTTCCTCGCCATCATGTACTACTTCGTGCCGAAGCGGGCCGAGCGGCCGATCTACTCCTACCGCCTGTCCATCGTGCACTTCTGGGCCCTGATCTTCCTCTACATCTGGGCCGGCCCGCACCACCTGCACTACACCGCCCTGCCCGACTGGGCTCAGACCCTCGGCATGACCTTCTCGGTGATGCTGTGGATGCCCTCCTGGGGCGGCATGATCAACGGCCTGATGACGCTCTCGGGCGCCTGGGACAAGCTGCGCACCGACCCCGTGCTGCGCATGATGGTGGTCTCGCTCGCCTTCTACGGCATGTCGACCTTCGAGGGTCCGCTCATGTCCATCAAGGCGGTGAACTCCCTGTCGCACTACACCGACTGGACCATCGGCCACGTCCATTCCGGCGCGCTCGGCTGGGTCGCCTACATCTCCTTCGGCGCCGTCTACTGCCTCGTGCCGTGGCTGTGGAACAGGAAGCAGCTCTACTCGAACCGGCTGGTCGAGTGGCACTTCTGGGTCTCGACCCTCGGCATCGTCTTCTACATCTCGGCCATGTGGGTCGCCGGCATCATGCAGGGTCTGATGTGGCGTGCCTACACCGCTCTCGGCTTCCTCGAATACTCCTTCATCGAGACGGTCGACGCCATGCACCCCTACTACGTGATCCGTGCTTTCGGTGGCGCCCTGTTCGTCATCGGCTCGCTGATCATGGCCTACAACCTGATCATGACGGTGCGCGCGGGCGAGGCTGCAGAGCCTGAAGCCACCCCCGCCCTCGTGCCGGCCGAGTGAGGAGAGAGACCATGTCGCTCTGGAACAAGCACGCCATCTTCGAGAAGAACTCGATCATCCTCACCGTCGGCATCCTGGTGGTGGTCGCCATCGGCGGCCTCGTCGAGATCGCCCCGCTCTTCTACCTCAGGAGCACGATCGAGAAGGTGGAGGGCGTTCGCCCCTACACACCGCTCGAACTGGCCGGCCGCACCATCTACGTGCGCGAGGGCTGCTACAACTGCCACAGCCAGATGATCCGCCCGCTGCGCGACGAGGTGGAGCGCTACGGCCACTACTCGCTGGCGGCCGAGAGCATGTACGACAAGCCCTTCCAGTGGGGCTCCAAGCGCACCGGCCCGGA
>LNFH01000245.1 GCA_001464235.1 Rhizobiales bacterium Ga0077556
AGGAAGGCGGCGGTGGCGCCGAATTCGGCCGCCGTGCCGAGGCGCCCGGCCGGGATCGTGGCGATCGAGGCGGCCTGGATCTCGTCCATCGACTTGCCCGAGCGCTTGGAATTGGCCTCGTCGAGCTCCTTGATCCGGTCGGTCGCGATGCGGCCGGGCAGGATCATGTTGACGGTGACGTTGTCCTTGGCGACCTCGGTCGACAGCGTCTTCGACCAGCCGACGATGGTGGAGCGCAGGGCGTTCGACAGGGCGAGGTTCGGGATCGGGTTCTCGACGCCGGAGGAGGCGACGGTGAGGATGCGGCCCCACTTGCGGGCGCGCATGCCCGGCAGGACCTTGGCGGTGATCTGGAAGACCGGCTCCACCATCACCTTGAACAGCTTCGCCCACTCGTCGGGAGCGACCTCGGTGGCCGGCTTCGCGGGCGGGCCGCCGGTGTTGTTCACGAGGATGTCGATCTGGCCGAGCGTCTTCTCGGCGAGCGCCACGATCTCGTCCACGGCGCCTTCGGCACCGAGGTCGGCGGCGATGCCGTAGGCCTTGCCCTTGCCGCGGGCGGTGATCGCCTCGGCATTGGCCTTGATCCGGTCCGCGGTGCGGCCGACCAGCATGACGGTGCAGCCCTCGGCGGCGAGGGCCTCGGCGATGCCGAGGCCGAGGCCGCGGCTCGAGGCCAGAACGAGTGCCTTCTTGTCGGACAGGCCGAAATCCATGTCATCCTCCTTGGGAAACGGGCGCGCAGACAAACCCGAAGCGCGCGCCGATGCAAGAGGACGCCTCGCGGGACAGCCCGGCGTCGCCGGAGCCTCAGTTGCGCTCCCAGCGCTCCCGCCAGATGCGCTCACCGACGAGGCAGTCGACCTTCTGCGTCTGCGCCGGGATCACCTGCGGCCCGTAGGGCGCCGGCCAGACCGGCGTGATGCCCGCGACCTCGAGGATCAGCTTGCGCCGCGTCGCGGTGACGAACTCCTCCGGCGCCGTGATCGGGATCATGAACGACCCGGGCCCGCCGACCACGCAGTCCTGGTAATAGGCGTCGAGATTGGGGATGTCGACGTAGCGGCTGTTCTGGCGGGGGATGACGATCGGCAGGCCGTTGATGACGATGCCCTTGGCGAGGGCGTCGTCGCGGGCGATCTCCACATGCGGGCCGTTGTTGTTCGATCCGTCCCCGGAGATGTCGATGACGCGGCGCATGGACCTGATGCCGCTCTTCTCGAGGAGGTCGACGCTCGCCTGGATGGCGCCGGAGATCGAGGTGCGGAAGGCGCGGCGATAGGGCTTGGACTCCAGTTCCGCCGCGAAGGCCCGGGCGCTCTCGGGGCCGTCGATGATCCGCCAGTCGATGACCACCTGCCGCTCGTGGTGGCCCGCCCATTCGAGATAGCTCACCGCGATCTTGCCGACGAGCCCCTTGCGGATGGCGTCGAGCACCTCGGGGGAGGTGATGGCCTTGATGTAGCCCTCGCGCTGCAGGCGCTGCTCTTCCGGGTCCATCGAATAGGAGATGTCGACCGCCAGCACGATCTGCACGTCCACCTCGCTCGCCGCCGAGCGGTTTTGGGCATGCGCGGCGGAGCCCCAACCGAGGGCGAGGGACACGACGAGGATCAATGCACGGATCATGAAAAACCCCGAGCAAGAGGCCGGACCGTCATCAGCCTGACACAGGCGCCGCGAGGGGGGAAAGCATGTTTCGACAGGTGTCCGCAGGGATCTTCGCCCCTGCCATCACGTTTGCGTGGGGGGCGTCGGTTGCACCCGCCGTCCCATGCTTTATTCATGGTCCCGAGGGCGGCGGCGAGGCCCGCGCGTCCCGTGACAGTGCATGGAAGGGCCGGCCGCTGTGACCACACTCGTCATCTCCCATGCCAAATGCCTCGAGCACCAGACGCCGTTCGGCCATCCCGAGCGTCCCGACCGGCTCCGGATGATCACCCACGTGCTGGAGCACGAGCGCTTCGCCGACCTCGCCCGCGACGAGGCGCCGGAGGCTTCCGTCGAGGCCATCGTGCGGGTTCATCCGCCCGAATTCGTCGAGAAGCTGCAGAACGCCACGCCGTTCGTCGGCCTGGTCCACGTCGACGGCGACACGACCCTCTCGCCGGGTTCATACGAGGCGGCCCTGCGCTCGGCCGGCGGCGCCATCTTCGCGGTCGACGAGGTCATGACCGGAAAGGTCAGCAACGCCTTCGTGGCGACGCGGCCGCCCGGCCACCATGCCGAGACGGCCACCGCCATGGGCTTCTGCCTGTTCAACAACGTCGCCGTCGCTGCGCGCCACGCCCAGGCGACCTATGGCGCCACCCGCGTCGCCATCATGGATTTCGACGTCCATCACGGCAACGGAACCCAGGACATCTTCTGGTCCGACCCTTCCGTCATGTATCTCTCGACGCACGAGATGCCGCTCTATCCCGGCACCGGCGCGCTGAACGAGACGGGCGCCCACAATCAGATCGTCAACGCGCCGCTGCGCGCCGGCGACGGCGGTGACGCCTTCCGCGAGGCCTTCGACACGGTGATCCTGCCGCGCATGCGCGGATTCCGGCCCGACCTCGTGCTGATCTCCGCCGGTTTCGATGCCCACGAGCGCGACCCGCTCGCCAACATCAACCTGACCGAAGCCGATTTCGCCTGGGCGACCAAGCGGATGATGGAGGTGGCGGACGAGACCTGCTCCGGTCGCGTCGTCTCGGTGCTGGAGGGTGGCTACGACCTCGAGGGCCTCGGCCGTTCCGTCGGCGCCCATGTCATGGCATTGATGCGCGGCTGACCCAGGCCGATTCCCCGGAGTGCCCCATGAGCGACGCGAGCGCCGCCCCCCATGCCGATGTCGCGGCCCTCTCCTTCGAGAAGGCCATCGGCGAGCTGGAGCAGATCGTCCAGAAGCTGGAAGGCGGCAAGGTGGAGCTGGAGGAATCCATCGCCATCTACGAGCGCGGCGAGGCCCTGAAGAAGCGCTGCGAGGCGCTGCTGCGCGACGCCGAGGCTCGGGTGCAGAAGATCACGCTCGCCGCCGACGGTTCGCCGACGGGCACGACACCGCTGGACGCGGGCTGAGAAGCGTCAGCGCGCCGCCGTCCAGGTCACTTCCCGGCACAGGACCCGGCCGAGGATGCAGCCCTTGGTGCTCATCTGCTGGCCGTTCGAGGTGATGACGATGTTGTAGCTGCGCTGGCGCTTGGGGTCGTAGGCGGTGCCGGCGAGCCGGCCGCCGGCCTCGGGCGCGAGCGTCATGATGAGGCGGTCGCCCACCTCTTCGCCGCTGCTGGTGTCGCCGATCCAGATGTTGGTGGCGCAGACCTTGTCGCCGCAGGGTGCGATGCGGACCCGCGCATTGCCGTCGCCGCGCATCCAGGTGCCGTCGATCGTATTCGCGCCGGCCGCCGAAGCCGTGAGGATCAGGCCGGACGCCGCGAGAAGGGACAGAAGCCGCATAGATCATCTCCGCCGATGGTCATGACATGCTGGATACGGCGGAGAGGGCCAGCCGGTTCCCGCCGCATTGCAAAAAAGTCGGCAAAGGGCGTGCGGGTCAAGCGGTGTTGCGGGGGTGGGACGACGTGCCGCCGCCCCACCCGCGCACGGCGGCGGGGAAGGTGTCGACTGGCGCCTCCGGCGGCTGCCCCGCATGGACAGATCCCGAGCAGCGGCCAGTACGGCGGCCGGCCCCGGGTCGGGGGCCCTTAACGCCCTGCCGCGAACCCGCTATAGCTCCGCCCTCCGGAGCCCCTGATGAGCCAACCCGACACGCCCGCGCCGAAGGCCGTCTACGTCAAGTCCTACGGCTGCCAGATGAACGTCTATGACAGCCAGCGCATGGCCGACGTCATGGGCGCCGAGGGCTATCGCGAGGTGGCGACGCCGGAGGAGGCGGATCTCATCCTCCTGAACACCTGTCACATCCGCGAGCGCGCCGCCGAGAAGGTCTATTCCGAACTCGGCCGCATCAGGATCATCAAGGACGAGGCGAGGGCGGCCGGCCGCAAGGTGATGGTCGGCGTCGCCGGCTGCGTCGCCCAGGCCGAGGGCGAGGAGATCGTCCGGCGCGCCAAGGTCGTCGACCTCGTCGTCGGGCCGCAGAGCTACCACCGCCTCCCCGACCTCGTCGCCCGTGCCGGCGTCAGCCCCGGTGTGGTCGACACCGAGTTCCCCGTCGAGGACAAGTTCAGGGCGCTTCCGGCGACGCCCGAGGCCAAGACCCGCTCGCGCGGCCTCACCGCCTTCGTCACGGTGCAGGAGGGCTGCGACAAGTTCTGCACCTTCTGCGTCGTGCCCTACACACGCGGCGCCGAGGTTTCCCGGCCGGTCGCGCAGGTGCTGGCGGAGGTGGAAAAGCTGGCGGCGGCGGGCGTGCGCGAGGTGACGCTGCTCGGCCAGAACGTCAACGCCTATCACGGCGCAGGCGAGGACGGCTCCGAATGGACGCTCGCCCGGCTGCTGCGCCGCCTCGCCGAGGTGCCGGGCATCGCGCGCCTGCGCTACACCACGAGCCACCCGCGCGAGATGACGGACGATCTCGTCGAGGCCCATGGCGACCTCGCCGCCCTCATGCCCTATCTCCACCTGCCGGTGCAGTCGGGTTCCTCGGCGGTGCTCAAGCGCATGAACCGCAAGCACACGCGCGACGACTATTTCCGCCTCGTCGACCGCATCCGCGCCGTGCGGCCGGACATCGCCCTCACCTCGGACTTCATCGTCGGCTTTCCCGGCGAGACGGACGCCGATTTCGAGGACACCCTGGACCTGGTCCGCCAGGTCGGCTTCGCCGCCGCCTATACCTTCGCCTATTCCGCGCGGCCGGGAACGCCCGGCGCCGAGATGGACGGGCATCTGCCGGAACCTTTGAAGACCACGCGGCTTCATGCCTTGCAGGCGCTCGTCACCGCCCAGCAGCAGGCCTTCCAGGAGAGCCTCGTCGGGCAGACCGTCGACGTGCTCTTCGAGAAGGCCGGCCGCAAGCCGGGCCAGGTGGTCGGACGCTCGCCCTATCTGTCGCCGGTCCAGGTCATCGGACCGTCGTCTGTGATCGGCAGCATCGTCCCTGTGCGAATCACGGGAGCCAAGACAAACTCCCTGGATGGCGTTCTCGCCGCGGACGACCATATGAGCGCAGTGCATGCGGCTGAATGAGTGGTCTCGACCCAGGACAAGAGGACGGCGCGGTTGAAAAATTCCAGCGGGGGCGGCTTCGGCCCGGATAGCGGACGCAACATTCCCTGGCTTGCGGCCGATGATACGGCAGAGGCCGAAATCACCCTCTCCTTCGACGACAACCGTCTCGCGAGCCGCCTGTTCGGCCAGTACGACCAGAACCTCGCCTTCCTCGAGAAGCGCCTCGGCATCCGCGCCACCGCCCGCGGCAATCTCGTCAACCTCGTCGGTCCGGCCGATCCCTGCGAGCAGGGCAAGATCGTCCTAGAGAACCTCTATGCGCGGCTGAAGAGCGGCCACGACGTCACCCTCGGGGACGTCGACGGCGCCATCCGCATGACGACGTCCCAGGGCTCGCTGTTCGAGCCGGACGGGGCGCCGCGCCTCGGCCACGAGGAGATCGTCACCCGCAAGCGCACGGTCCGGGCGCGCACGCCCGCCCAGGACGCCTATATCCGCGCCCTGAAGCGCAACGAGCTCGTCTTCGGCATCGGCCCCGCCGGCACCGGCAAGACCTGGCTCGCGGTGGCGCAGGCCGTGGCCCTGCTCGACAAGGGGCTCGTCGACCGGCTGATCCTGACCCGGCCCGCGGTGGAGGCCGGCGAGCGGCTCGGCTTCCTGCCCGGCGACCTTAAGGAGAAGGTCGATCCCTATCTCCGCCCGATCTACGACGCGCTCTACGACCTGATGGATGCGCCCCGGGTCGAGCGCGGCATGCAGTCCGGCATGATCGAGATCGCCCCGCTCGCCTTCATGCGCGGCCGCACCCTGACCAACGCCGTCGTCATCCTCGACGAGGCGCAGAACACCACGTCCATGCAGATGAAGATGTTCCTCACCCGCCTGGGCGAGAACTCCCGCATGATCATCACCGGCGATCCCAGCCAGGTCGACCTGCCGCCGGGCATGAAGTCGGGCCTGTCGGAGGCGCTCGACCTGCTCGAGAACGTCGAGGGCATCGCCCAGAGCTACTTCACCGAGGACGACGTGGTGCGCCACGAACTCGTCGGCCGCATCGTGCGCGCCTACGAGGCGGCGACGCGGGCCGGGGACCATGCCGCCCCGCACCAGCCGCGGCGCATGCGCCAGCCATGACCGCACGCGCAGGCGACGGGGCCGGGATCCAGACGGAGATCGCGGTCCTCTCCGATCTCTGGGACGGCCTGGCCGACGCGGAAGACGTCGTGCGGCGGGCTGTCGAGGCGGTGGTCGCCCGGGCGGAGGTCACCATTCCTCCCGACGCCGAACTTTCCGTGGCGCTCGCCGACGACGCCATGGTGCAGCGGCTGAACCGCGAGTATCGCGCCAAGGACAAGCCCACCAACGTCCTGTCCTTTCCGGCGGCCCACGGGCCGCTGCTCGGCGACGTGATCCTCGCCTACGAGACCCTGCTGGCCGAGGCGAAGGAGGAGGGGCTTGCACCCGCCGATCACCTGACCCACTTGACGATCCACGGCCTCCTGCATCTTTTAGGCTATGATCACGAGACCGAGGCGGATGCGGTGGCGATGGAGTCCATGGAGACCTCCATCCTTGCCGGCCTCGGAATCAGCGATCCCCACGCGACCGGGCGGATGATGCCCGACGGAACCCATGCCCGACCCTAGCGACAGTCGATACCGAACCACCGCGGCCGAGGCCGCTTCCACGACGACCCCCGCGAGCGCACAGCCGGCGGATGCGCCGAGAGCGGGGTCCGACCGCGCCGCAGACAGGAACGACCGCTGGGTCGACCGGTTGCTGGCCAAGCTCCGCCCGAGGGCCGCCACCTCCGCCCGCCAGAACCTCGAGGACGTGCTGGAGGAGAACGCTCCTGCCGCCGCCGGCTTCTCGCCGGAAGAGCGCTCCATGCTGCGCAACATCCTCGACCTGCGCGAGAGCCGGGTGAACGATCTCGCCCAGCCGCGCGCCGACATCATGGCCGTGCAGAAGGACGTGTCGCTCGCCGACCTGATGCAGTCCTTCGAGGATGCCGGCAATACCCGCCTCGTGGTCTTCGACGACACGCTCGACGATCCCGTCGGCATGGTCCACATCAAGGACCTGGTGAAACATCTCTTCGCCGAGGCGAAGAAGGCGACGCGCAAGCGCCGGTCGAAGGCCGCCGATGCGGCGCGCGAGGCCGATGCCCCCGCCGACAAGCCGGCCAAGGTCGCTCCCGGCCTCGATCTCGGCGCCGTCGACCTGAAAGTGTCGCTCTCCGCGACGCGGCTGATCCGCCCCATCCTCTTCGTCCCGCCCTCGATGCCGGCCATCGACCTGCTGGCGCGCATGCAGGCGACCCGCATCCAGCTCGCCCTCGTCGTCGACGAGTACGGCGGCACCGACGGCCTCATCGCCATGGAGGACATCGTCGAGAGCATCGTCGGCGACATCGAGGACGAGCACGACGTCGACGACGGCAAGACCATCGCCCAGCTCGCCGACGGCGCCTACATCGCCGATGCCCGCGCCACCCTCGACGAGGTGCGCGAGGTGCTCGGTCCCGATTTCGACCCCGGCGAGGAGATGACGGAGGACGTCGACACCATCGGCGGCTATCTCACCGTCGTCGCCGGCCACGTGCCGGTCCGCGGCGAACTGGTGCCGGGGCCGGGCGAGCTCGAGTTCGAGATCGTCGACGCCGATCCGCGCCGCGTGAAGCGCGTCAAGATCACCCGCGGCCGCGGCCTCATCAGCCGTCCGCCCGCCCGCGGCAGGCGCAAGGACGAGGAGGAGCAGTCGGCCGTGGCCGCCGTGGCCTCGACCCCGCCCGCGGCTCCCGTCGCCCCGCCGCCGCCCGTCGCCGAGCCGGTCCCGGCGCAGGTGCTGCCCGCGCCGGCCGAACAGACGGCTCGCCCCGGCGCTCCACCGGGCGGAGCGGCAGGACCTGGCCGGTGACCGCCCGATCGATGACCGCTTGACCCTGCCGCCGGCCTGTCGGACACGGGCTCCCATGAGCGGAGCTGTGTGCGATTCGCCCGGACGCCCTGCGGACGCCGCACCGTGACGGTGGGCGGCCTGGCGCGCGGGGTCATCCTCGCCTGGGGATGGAAGAGGACGGGCCTGGCCTCCGGCGCCGGCGCGCTGGCCGCCTTCGCCATGCCGCCCTTCGGCCTGTTCCCCGTTCTCGCCGTCAGCTTTCCCGTGCTGGTCTGGCTGCTCGACGGCGCATCCGCCGCCGGCGGCGGCTGGCGGACCGTGCTCGCCGCCGCCCGCACCGGCTGGTGGTTCGGCTTCGGCTATCACCTGGCCGGCCTCTGGTGGGTGGGCTCGGCCTTCCTGGTCGAAGCCGACCGTTTCGCCTGGCTGCTGCCGGCCGCGGTGACCCTGCTGCCGGCGGGCCTCGCCCTCTTCACCGCCTTCGGCGCCGTCGTGGCGCGGCTGCTCTGGCGGCCCGGCGCGCGCCGCATCCTCGCCCTCGGCTTCGGCCTCACCCTCGCCGAGTTCCTGCGCGGCACCGTGCTCACCGGCTTTCCCTGGAACCTCTACGGCTATGCCCTGACCCAGTACGTCTGGCTGGCGCAGGGCGCCGCCGTCGTCGGCGTCTACGGGCTGACGCTGGTGGCCGTCCTCGTCTTCGCCAGCCCCACCGTGCTCGGCGACGAGGAGGCTGGACCGACGGTCCGCTTCGCCGTGCCGACCGGCGCCCTTCTCGCGCTCATGTGCCTCGCACTGTTCGGCGGCTGGCGCGTTTCGACCACGGACGTCGCCTTCGTGCCCGGCGTGAAGCTCCGGATCGTCCAGCCCGCCATTCCCCAGGACCAGCGCTTCCGCCCCGAGGCGCGGGACGAGATCCTCGCCCGCTACGCCGAGCTCTCCGACAAGCCGACCTCCCCCGAGCGCTCCGGCATCCGTGACGTCACCCACGTGATCTGGCCCGAATCGGCGTTTCCCTTCTTCCTGATCTGGGATCGGGAGGCGCTGTCGAAGATCGCCGACCTGGTGCCGCCCGGCGTGACGCTGATCACCGGCGCCGCCCGTCCCGACGAGCCGCTGCCCGGCCGTCGCGACCCCCGCGTCTTCAATTCGGCCTATGTGATCGACCACGAGGGGGTCATCAACCAGACCTACGACAAGGTCCACCTCGTTCCCTTCGGCGAGTACCTGCCGCTCCACGACCGGCTCGAGGCGCTCGGCCTCGAGGCCATCACCCGCCAGCGCGGCGGCTTTTCGGCCGGCGACCGCAGGCGCAGCCTCCTCGTGCCCGGCGCTCCGCCCGTCGGCATCCTCATCTGCTACGAGGTCATCTTCCCCGGCGCCGTGACGGCGCCGGACCTGAGGCCGCAATGGCTGCTCAACCTCACCAACGACGCCTGGTTCGGCTTCACGCCGGGGCCCTTCCAGCACATGCACCAGACGGCGGTGCGGGCGATCGAGGAGGGATTGCCGGTTGTCCGCGCCGCAAACAGTGGTATTTCTGCCGTCGTCGACCCGCTCGGACGCACCCTGCGCTCCCTGCCGCTCGGCGCCCGCGACGTGCTGGACGCCGACCTGCCGCGGGCCCTGCCGGCGACGGTCTTCGCCCGCGCCGGCCACGTGCCGCTGGCTGTCGCGGCGCTGGGGATAGTCTTGATCCTGCTCCGCAAAACACGCCGGAGCGTTGTCGGGTCCACCTGACCCAAAGGGCAGTCGTCAATTTACTTGTAACGATCTGCACAATTAGCCATAAGCAAATTGTAGGATGCAGTCCTACCTCCGCGCCCGGTATTTGGTGCGGCGCGACGGGGGTGTTATGGTCATCTCCGCGATGATCGGCCGTATGGTCGGTCACGCAAGCCGGGGGGCTTGTCGGGTGGGTTACTCCAAGGCGTGCGGAGGCACGGAGAGTCTTTGATGGTTGTTAAGAAGTCCCCGAACCCGATCGACAAGCACGTCGGAAGCCGCGTCCGCATGCGCCGCATGATGCTCGGCATGAGCCAGGAAAAACTCGGCGAGCGCCTCGGACTGACGTTCCAGCAGGTGCAGAAATACGAGAAGGGCACCAACCGGATCGGTGCCAGCCGCCTGCAGCAGATCGGCGCCATTCTCTCGGTGCCCGTCTCCTTCTTCTTCGAGGGCGCTCCCTCGGGGGAACCGGCCCCGGAAGGCGGCTTCTCCGACGTCGCCGCGGCCTCCTACGTCTCGGACTTCCTGTCCACGAGCGAGGGCCTGGCGCTGAACCGGGCGTTCATCCGCATCAAGAACCCCAAGGTCCGCCGCAAGATCGTCGATCTCGTGAGCGCCTTCGCGGGTGACGAGGAAGAGGCCGTCTGACGACGGCCTCTTCGCAGGAGAAAAAGGCACGGTCGTTCTTTTTTGCGAACGAACCGGCCTTTTTGCCATATTCAGACTTGACCGTCGAACAAGCTGTTGCCAGAACCTCGCCCGGCTTGGGCGCCGGGCGATGCGCGCGTCGCCGGCTGCTGCGCGGCTCTTTCTGCCGTGCGGTCGTTCAAATCCGGTTCACGGTGCCACCGATACGACGGCGCCCCACCCCGCGATACCCGTGGGCTCTTGCTCCTGGAGGACGTTTCGTGTCCCGCAGTTCCTATCTCTTCACCTCGGAATCCGTGTCTGAAGGCCATCCGGACAAGGTCTGCGACCGGATCTCCGATGAGATCGTCGACCTGGTCTTCAAGGAGGCCGCCAAGGCCGGCGTGCCCGCCTCCTCCGTGCGCATCGCGTGCGAGACGCTCGCCACCACCAACCGCGTCGTCATCGCCGGCGAGGTCCGCGTGCCGGATTCGCTGCTGAAGAAGGACAAGGACGGCAAGGTCCTGAAGGACGCCCACGGCAACCCGGTCGTCAACCCGTCCAAGTTCAAGTCGGCCGCTCGCAAGGCGATCAAGGCCATCGGCTACGAGCAGGACGGCTTCCACTGGAAGAAGGCCAAGATCGACGTTCTTCTCCACCCGCAGTCCGCCGACATCGCCCAGGGCGTCGACGAGGCCAGCAACAAGGACGTGGGCGCCGGCGACCAGGGCATCATGTTCGGCTACGCCTGCCGCGAGACGCCCGAGCTCATGCCCGCGCCGATCTACTACGCGCACAAGATCCTCGAGAACCTGACCAAGTACCGCAAGTCCGGCGAGAAGGGCTGCGGCAAGCTCGGCCCCGACGCCAAGAGCCAGGTCACCATCCGCTACGAGAACGGCAAGCCGGCCGCGGTCACCCAGATCGTGCTGTCGACCCAGCATCTCGACGAGAAGCTGACCTCGAAGGACGTGCAGAAGATCGTCGAGCCGGTGATCCGCGAGACCCTCGACGGCCTCGAGATCGCCAAGGACTGCAAGTGGTGGATCAACCCCACCGGCAAGTTCGTCATCGGCGGCCCGGACGGCGACGCCGGCCTCACCGGCCGCAAGATCATCGTCGACACCTACGGCGGCGCGGCCCCGCACGGCGGCGGCGCCTTCTCCGGCAAGGATCCGACCAAGGTCGACCGCTCGGCCGCCTATGCCGCGCGCTACCTCGCCAAGAACGTGGTCGCCGCCAAGCTCGCCGACCGCTGCACCATCCAGCTGTCCTACGCCATCGGCGTCGCCAAGCCGCTGTCGATCTACGTCGACCTGCACGGCACGGCGAAGGCCGGCGTCGACGAGGCGAAGGTGGAGAAGGCGCTGGCCGAGGTCATGGACCTCTCCCCGCGCGGTATCCGCGAGCACCTCGGCCTCAACAAGGCCATCTATGCCCGCACCTCCGCCTACGGCCATTTCGGCCGCAAGGCCTCGCGCGACGGCGGCTTCTCCTGGGAGAAGACCGACCTCGTCGCCAAGCTGAAGGACGCCGTCGCCGGCTGAGGCGACGCGCTCCGGACGGAATAGGGAAGGGGGCCTCCGGGCCCCCTTTCTGCGTTCGGGGCCTCAGTCCGGCGCAGCGCCGTCCATCATGGCGCAGGTGCGCATGGGCGCCGCGGCGAGGTCGAGATCGCCGTCGGCCGGGCCGAAGGTCAGCACCACCACCCGCGGCACGGCTTCGCCGAGCGGGATCACCTTGAGGCCGGAGGTGATCGACAGGCGGGCGCTGCGCGCACCTTCGCCGAGGGTGACGACGGTGTCGCCGGCCTCTTCCGCGCTCGCCGGCGAGAGATAGCCGATGCAACCCGCGCCGGTCGGCAGCGGACCGGCGCAGGTGGCGCGGTAAGCGAAGATGCCCGGCCGGTCGCGGCGGGCCACGGCGGGATCGCCGGGTTTGAGCGGCACCGCCCGGGTGACGGCAAGCGTCAGCGACCTCACCGTCTGGTCGGGACGGGCGGCGAGTTCGGCAGGCGATAACCGGCGGGCGAAGCAGGCGCCGTCGCCGGTGCGGACGAGGTCGGTGAGCGGGTCGGCCTCGGCCGGCAGGGCGCAGGCCAGGAGCGCGAGTGTGGCGATGGTGCGGGTCATGGTGCGGGCCCGTGCGGGGTGGATCGTGGCGCCACCATCCGATGCCCGTGTTGCCCCGCGATGCTGCAACGCAGCATCGAACGCTGCAATCGCTTCCGCCACTGTGTCCGCAGGGGCCTTGCCAAGGCGGCGCCTTGCCCCGATGAAGTGCGTCCCTCGAAGCGAGCCTCGAAGGGCGCACGTCTCCCGTGCAGCGCGAAACCTCAAATCCGACCATGACCGAAGAGACCATGACCGACGACAAGCGCCTCGCGGGGCAGGGCTCCTTCTTCGGGCGGCGCAAGGGCAAGACCCTGCGCCCGCACCAGGCCGATCTGTTCGAGACCCTGCTGCCGCGCCTGCGGGTCGACCCCTCGCGGCCCTGCGACCTCGCCGGCCTCTTTCCCCGGCCGCTCGACGGCTACGTCCTGGAGATCGGCTTCGGCGGCGGCGAGCACCTCGTGCGCGAGGCGACGGCCCATCCCCGCCTCGGCTTCGTCGGCGTCGAACCCTTCATCAACGGCATGGCGAAGATGCTGGCCGAGGTCGAGCGCCAGGGGATCGACAACGTCCGCCTGCACACCGAGGACGCCGGTCTGCTCCTGCCCTGGATCCCCGACGCCTCCCTCGACATCGTCTACCTGCTCTACCCCGATCCCTGGCCGAAGACGCGGCATCACAAGCGCCGCTTCGTCTCCGAAGAGACGGTCGCCGCCTTCGCCCGCGTCCTGAAGCCGGGGGCCGAGTTCCGCTTCGCCACCGACATCGACCACTATGCCGCCTGGACTCTGGAGCGCCTCATGCGCTCGCCCGAATTCACCTTCGCCGCGCGCTCCTCGCAGGACTGGAAGACGCCCTGGCCGAACTGGCAGTCGACCCGCTACGAGGCCAAGGCGCTGCGCGAGGGCCGGACGCCATGCTATCTGACGTTCCGGCGCAACTGACCGCCCGGGAGACGACGTGACGGCGGCGCTGGCCCTTCTGTGCATCCTGCTGGCCGGCCTCTCGCTGATGGCGGGTCCCGTCTGGCTGCCGCCGGGCGAGGTTCTCGCGGGCATCGCCGGCGGCGACGGCACGGCCGCGATCATCGTCGGCGACATCCGCCTGCCGCGTACGGCCCTCGCGCTCTCCATCGGTGCGACGCTCGGCCTCGCCGGCGCGGCGCTGCAGGGCCTCGTGCGCAATCCGCTGGCCGAGCCGACGCTGTTCGGTGCGCCCTCGGCGGCGGCCTTCGCCTCGGCCATCGTCCTCGCCTTCGGCGGCGCTTCGGCGCTGTCCCTGGCGCTGCCGCTCGCCGGCATGGCGGGCGCCTTCGTCTCCGTGGCGCTGCTCTTCCTCGTCGCCGGACAGCGGGCCGGCATCACGGTGCTGCTGCTCGCCGGTCTCGCCCTCAACGCCTTCTTCGGCGCCGCGACCGCGCTCGTCCTCAACCTCGCGCCGAACCCCTTCGCCGCGCTCGAGATCGCCTTCTGGCTGCTCGGCTCGCTGGAGGACCGCTCTGTGGTCCACCTCGCCCTCGCCGGGCCGTTCATGGCGCTGGGTGCCGTGCTGCTCGCCTCGCAGGCGCGCGCCTATCGCGCCCTCACCCTCGGCGAGGAGGTGGCCGCGAGCCTCGGCACGGACGTCGCCCGCAGCCGCCTCGTCGTCGCCGGAGGGCTGGCGCTGGGCGTCGGCGCCGCGGTTTCGGTAACGGGCGCCATCGGTTTCGTCGGCCTCGTCGCGCCGCATCTGGTTCGCCGCGCGGTCGGTTCCGATCCCGCCCGCATCCTCCTGCCCGCGGCGCTGGCCGGCGCCGCCCTGCTGACGGCCGCCGACACGCTGGTGCGCCTCGTGCCCGCCACCACCGAGATCAAGACCGGCGTCGTCACGGCCCTCGTCGGCGTGCCCTTCTTCCTCTGGCGCATCCTGCGCACCCGCCGGGCGGAGGAGGAGGCATGAGTGGCCTCGTCCTCGACCGGCTCTCCGTCACGCTCGGCCGCCGCCCCGTGCTGCGCGAGGTGTCGCTCGCCGTGCCCGCCGGCACGCTCCTCGCGGTGGTCGGCCCCAACGGCGCCGGCAAGACGAGCCTCCTGCGCGCCGTCGCCGGCCTCGCGCCCTGCACCGGCACCCTCTCCCTCGGCGGGGACGACGTGAAGGGCGGACCCTCCGGCAGCCGTGCCCGCCGCATCGCCTACCTGCCGCAGCGCTCCGAATTCGCCTGGGCCCTCGGGGTGCGCGACGCGGTCATGCTCGGCCGGCTGCCGCACGGCGATCCCTTCTCCGGCGCCACGGCGGAGGATCGCCGGGCCGTCGACGCCGCGCTCGACCGCCTCGGTCTCGCCGGCTTCGCGGCGCGGCCCGTCACCGAGCTCTCCGGCGGCGAGCGGGCCCGGGTCATGCTCGCCCGCGTCCTCGCGACCGAGGCCCAGCTCCTCCTCGCGGACGAACCGACCGCCGCCCTCGACCCCGCCCACCAACTCGCCGTGCTCGGCCTGTTGCGGCAGGTTGCGGCCGAGGGCCGGGTCGTCGTCGCCGTCCTTCACGACCTCGCGCTCGCCGCCCGCTTCGCCGATCAGGTCGCCGTGCTGCACGAGGGCCGTCTGACGGCGATCGGCCCGCCAGACGCGGCATTGTCGGACGGGGTGCTCGGCGCGGTCTTCGGCCTCGCCTTCGCCCATGCGACCGTCGACGGCCGTCGCGTGCCGATCCCCCTCGGCCCCCGCCGCTGACGGCGCCCCGCAGGGCTGTGCTGCACCCCGGGGATTGCCTTCCCGCCGGCGCGGGCTAGCCTCTCGGCTTCGTTCGCCATTCCGGGACCCATGCCATGGCCGTCATCGACCGCATCGCCGAATTCCACCCCGAAATGACGGAATGGCGCCGTGATTTCCACGCCCATCCGGAGATCGGCTTCGAGGAGGTGCGCACCTCCGGCATCGTCGCCGAGAAGCTGGAATCCTGGGGCATCGAGGTGCATCGCGGCTTCGGCAAGACCGGCATCATGGGCGTCATCCACGGCCGGCCGGGCAACCGCAAGATCGGCCTGCGCGCCGACATGGACGCACTGCCCATGCCGGAGCTCAACGACCACCTGCCCTACAAGAGCACCTACGAGAACCGCATGCATGCCTGTGGCCATGACGGCCACACCACCATGCTGCTCGGCGCCGCGCGCTATCTCGCCGAGACGCGCAACTTCTCCGGCACCGTCCACCTCATCTTCCAGCCGGCGGAGGAGGGGCTCACGGGCGCGGCGGAGATGCTGCGCGACGGGCTCTTCGAGAAATTCCCCTGCGACCAGGTCTACGGCATCCACAACGCCTGGGACCTGCCGCTCGGCACCGCCGCCATCCGCCCCGGCACGGTGCTGGCCGCGGTCGACTATTTCACCATCACCGTGAAGGGCCGCTCCAGCCACGCCGCCCAGCCGCATCGCGGGCTCGACCCGCTGCCCTGCGCGGTGCAGATCTACGGCGCGCTGCAGAACCTCGTCAGCCGCCGCATGGACCCGCACGACACCGGCATGTTCCACGCCGGCACCTCGCAGATCGTGATCCCCGAGACCGTGACCATGTCCGGCACCATCCGCACGCTGAAGCCCGCAACCCGCAAGGCGATGGACGAACTCTTCCACCAGACGGTGCAGGGCCTCTGCGCCGCCCACGGGGTGGAGCTCATCCTCGACTACAAGCGCTCCTATCCGCCGACCATCAACACGGCGGAGGAGGCCTCCGCCTTCGAGGCGGCGGCCCGCGACGTGGTGGGCGACGACCTCATCAAGACCGACCTGCCCTCGCTCACCGCCGGCGAGGACTTCGCCTACTATCTGGAGAAGGCGCCCGGCGCCTTCATGCTGCTCGGGCAGGTGACCGAGACCCACAAGGCGGTGCCGGTCCACAACGGCCACTACGACTTCAACGACGAGCTGCTGCCGATCGGCGCGAGCTGCTTCGCGCGGCTGGTGGAGCAGCAGCTCTCGGGGGTGTGAAGGGGCCGGTGCCGCGTGGCGTCACTCCGGCACGCCCAGCTCGTGCTTGAGCGAGGCGCAGTAGCAGGCGAAGAACTCGATATAGGCCTTCGTCATGATGACGAAGTGGACGTTGAGGTCGCCGTTGCTGTGGAACGGGGCCTTGGTCAGGGGGCGCTGCAGACGCTGCAGGGCCCCGGCCAGCACGTGGATTTCGCGCGCGATGGCTGCCGCATCGCTCTCCTCTGGGTAGGAGTCGTCGACGACGCGGAACGATGGCTTTTTCATCGGGACTGACCGGTCGGTGGGTAGGGGAGTGGCCGGGGCGCCGGGGATGCCCCCGAGGTCCCGGCCCGGGCACTTCGGCTCAGGCGGCCCTGACGTTGGCGAGGAACTGCTTCACCTCACCCGAGAGGCGCTCGGCCTGGCGGGCGAGATCGGAGGAGGCGCTGAGCACCTGCGCGGCACCGTTGCCGGTCTCGGAGGCGGCCTGGGCGACGGAGGTGATGGCCGAGGAGACCTCGTTGGTTCCGGTCGAGGCCTGGCCGACGGAGTTGACGATCTCGCGAGTCGCGGACCCCTGCTGCTCCACCGCGGAGGCGATCGAAGACGTGGCGTCGTCGATGGAGCGAATGCTGCCGGTGATGCCGGCGATCGCTTCCACCGCCTTGCGGGTCGTCTCCTGGATGGCGACGATCTGCGCGCCGATCTCGTTGGTCGCCTTGCCGGTCTGCTCGGCGAGACCCTTCACCTCCTGCGCGACCACAGCAAAGCCCCTGCCGGCCTCGCCCGCCCGCGCCGCCTCGATCGTGGCGTTGAGGGCGAGGAGGTTGGTCTGGGCGGCGATGTTCGAGATCATCTCGACGATAGCCCCGATCCGCGCCGCACCCTGCGACAGTTCGGCGACGATGCCGCTGGTGGCGTCGGCTTCCTTGACGGCCCCGCGGGCGAGGTTGGCGGAGTGCTCGACCTGACGGCCGATCTCCTGCACCGAGGCGCCGAGCTCTTCGGCGGACCCGGCGACGGCGGTGACGTTGGCACCGGCCTCCTCCGCGGCGCTGGCGACGGAGGTGGACTGGGCCGATGCTTCCTGGGCCGAGGCGCTGAGCTGGGTGGCGGTGGCCTGCATTTCGGTGGCCGCCGCCGACACCATCTCGACGATGCCGCCCACCGAAGCCTCGAAGCGGTCGGCGAGCTCCCGCATCATCGCCTTCTGCCGCTGCTCTTCCTCGGCCTTGGCGGCCTCCTGCTCGGCGCGCAGGCGCGCCGCCTCGATCCCGTTCGCCTTGAAGACCTCGGCGGCCCGGGCGATGTCACCGACTTCATCCTTGCGCTCCGCGCCCGTGACCTTGGTGTCGAACCGGCCCGCCGCGAGCTGGGCCAGCGTCTCGTTGATGACCCGGATGGGCCGCGCGATGCCGTACTGGCCGATCAGAACGCCGAGGCCTAGGCCCGCGATCACAGCGCAGGCCATGATCATGTAGAGCAGCACTTCCTTGGCGTCGGCCGTGGTCTGGATCTCCTTCGCGAAGGTATCGGACCGACCGATCAGAAGATTGGTCATGTCCGCGACGAGCCCGCGGGTGGCGACCATGAGCGGACGGCTGCTGAGACCCAGTTCGTCGAGCTGCTTCTGCTGCTCGGGGGTGATGGTTCCCTGGACCTGGGCGGCGGCGGCCAGGGTCTTTTGTACGGAGCTGCGCAACTGGTCGAAGGAAGCCTCCGCCTTCCGGAGGGCGTCCTGCACGACCTGGGCCGGGGAGGAGCGGATCAGATCCAGCCGCTCGCGCGCCTGTGCCATCTCTCGCTCCGCATCCGCCGTCAGTTCGCGGATCCGCGTGGGACGGGGGTCGGCGGCGATGAGCAGTTCGATCCGGTTCAGCGCCACGACGTTGATGTTGAGCCGCGACGCGGCGACGGCCCGCTGCGCGGCGCTCGCCGCGGACTGGGCGTCCCGCGCGACCGTCTGCAGCGCAAGGATGCCGATCGCACCCACGACGATCATGATGATGTTGAGAAGAATGACGACCGCGAGGATTTTCGGCGTCGTTCTGACTGCACCGAGCGAGAACATGGGAGGACCTCCTAACGTCCTGGTCAGGAGCGCGCGGCCCGCAGTCCGGCGCTGCTGCGATGAAAAACTGACCCGCTGTTCGCAAATGCCGGCGAAATCGTGTGTATTGCGCGGTCGGGTCATGAGATCATGAAAGACGAAGATGCTTAATCTTTGGTTAAAATAGCAGAATTCGCATTTTGTATAGCTGTTCGCATAATGTATTCACTTCGGAAGCATAAAGAAACAAAAGGTCTCCGTCCTGTCGGCATGGAATAGATAGAAATACATACATGGCCGCCGACGCCATCGATTCCCTTGCGGAAGCTAAGACACCGTGGGACATAAGCGAGATGTGCATGAGTTAAAGGCTGTCTTATGTTCCCCCATGAGCTGCTGTTCGGCAGAGCCGCGTTTCGCGACAGCGAACAGGCCGCCGACCACATCGGCAGGGCGACCGACTGCAGGATGTCGATCGAGCCCGCCGGTCCCGGTTCTTTTGCTCTCGACGTTCAGTTCGTCTCCAACAGTTCCATCTTCGTCCTCGACTCGTCCAACCAGAGTGGCGGAAGGACCTACACCGAGAACGGCGTGCGGTGCGTCGGCATCAGGACCGTTACGCAGGGGACGTCAGGCATCATTCGGGGAACCGAAGACGTCACCATTACCTCGGGACAGGGGATGATCTTCGACACTGCGCGTTCGAACGGACATCTCACCGCCAGCAACACGCGCAAGCGGCTGGTGCTCCTGTGCTTCGACCGCGTGACCGAGATGGCGCGTGTGATGATCGACCGCAGCCTCGGTGACGACTGGCCATGGGTGCATGTCTTCGCCGTCGACAGCCCCATCGGTCGTGGCCTTGGCGCCCATGTCGAGTCCGCGGTCGCCAATATCGAGCTCGCCCACCGCGCGGTACGTTCTGCCGGTCATTCCCTGCGGATGAGCGAGGAGGCCCTGGTGATGTTCCTGCTCGAACACAGCGGCGCCTTCCGCGGCCTGGGGGATCGTCAGGACGCCGCTGCGCCGTCCTCCGGGCAGGTCGAGCGCGCTCTGGACCTGATCGACGCTATGACCACTCCCTTGACGGTGACGGATGTGGCCGTGACCATCGGCGTCAGCGTGCGCGCGCTGCAACTCGCGTTTCGCCGGCGGCTCGGAGCCTCGCCTCACGCCATGATCAAGCGCGCCCGCCTGCGGAAGGCGCGGGACCTCCTGCAGCGCGGGGAGGTCTCCACCGTCCGCGATGCGGCTGAACGTCTCGGCTTCTCCAACGTGGCCCGCCTGTCGGGCGAATACCGTGAAGCTTTCGGAGAAACGCCCCTGGCGACGTTGAAGCGGGCCTTGGGCGACCTGACGCGGGAGCGGACGGACGACGGCACGGAACACTAGCAGCCGGCCAACATCGTCGCGCCAGTGCGGTTCACCGGAAGTGCTTCGACAGCTTCAGGCCCTGTGCCTGGTAGTTCGAGCCCAGCTGCCCGTAGAGCGTCCGGGGCCGCTCGGTCATGCGCTCGTAGACGAGCCGCGCCACGATCTGCCCGTGCTCGAGGATGAAGGGCACCTCGCGCGAGCGCACCTCCAGCACCGCGCGGGCGCCCTTGCCGCCCGCTGCGGCATGGCCGAAGCCGGGGTCGAAGAAGCCGGCATAGTGCGCCCGGAACTCGCCGACCAGCGGATCGAAGGGCAGCATCTCCGCCGCATAGTCCGGCGGCACCACAACCGCCTCCTTCGAGGCGAGGATGTAGAACTCGTCGGGGTCGAGGATCATCTCGCCCTTGCCGCGCTCCTGGATCGGCTCCCAGAAGTCGAGCACGTCGTGGGCGGCCTTCTTGTCGACGTCGATGACGCTGGAATGGCGCTTGGCGCGGTAGCCGAGGAGCCCGCCCCACGCCTCGCCGAGGAGGTCGATGGTCACCGCGATGCCGACCGGCCCGACCACCGGCGTGCCGGTGTCCACCAGCCGCTCGGTCTCCTGCAGCACGTTGACCTCGTCGAGCGTCAGGTCGGCGCGGCCGCGGCGGAAGCGGATCTGCGACAGGCGCGAGCCAGCGCGCACGAGGATCGGGAAGGTCTGTGGCGACACTTCGAGATAGAGCGGCCCCTCGTAGTCGGCGGGGATCGTGTCGAAGGCCTGGGCGCGGTCGAGGATGACGCGGGTGAAGACGTCGAGCCGGCCGGTAGAGCTCTTGGGGTTTGCGGTGGCGGAAATCCCACCGCGGAGCGCCAACCCCTCCATCAGCTCGACGAGATAGACACATCCCGTCTCCAGCACCGCGCCGCGCGACAGGTCGATCTCGTGCAGGGCGACGGCCTGCAGCCGGTCGGCCACCGTCGTGTTGGGGCCGGGCAGGAAGCTGGCGCGGATGCGGTAGGCGCGGGTGCCGAGGCGCAGGTCGAGGGAGGCCGGCTGCACCTGATCGGCATCGAGCGCCCGGGCGATCCGGATCGCGCCGCGCGCCACCAGGTCCTCGATCGCCTGTGCCGGCAGAATGCCCTGAACCATGTCGTCCTGCATGCGCCCCAACTCCGACGAACGAACCGTTCGTCAAAACGAACAAACCGCTTGACGCCTGCGCGCCGCCGCCCTACCAACCTCGCCACGACGTGGAGATTTGGCCGGCCGGCTTGCGAACCACGCTAAACAATTCGCTAAAAGGCCGGGCGCACGGGATCAACCCGGCCTCGGCTTTTGCCAGGTCGGGTTCTGTTTTTTCGGGGGACAAGTGTCCCGCCGCCGCGCCACGAGGAGC
>LNFH01000246.1 GCA_001464235.1 Rhizobiales bacterium Ga0077556
TTGATCCCCTTAAAACCGACCCCAATATGCCACAATGACCGACTCTACGACAAGCCTAAAAGCTCTTGTGTTTCAAGGTGATGTGGCGTGATTGAACGTGATCGAAAAGGCCAAGTGGGATGGTTGTGCACCAGGATCACCGCGGTCGAGGAGAGTTCCAGCGCCCGTTTCACCACCTCGCGCGGATAGACCGGCGTATGGTCGACCGTGCCCTCGCCCTGCACCTCGTCGGCGATGAGCGCGTTCTTGCGGTCGAGATAGAGCACGCGGAACTGCTCCCGCTCGGAAAAGGCCATGGCGGTGCGGCAATAGTCGATCAGCGCCGTCCATGACGACAGCACCGTCCGGCGGGCGATCTCGGCGCGTCCCATGCGCAGCGCCGCCGCGTGGACGAGCCTCAGCTCCGTCGTCACCGTCGCGGTCACGCCCTCCACCTCCGCCAGGCGCGCCTCGGGCGCGGCGAGAACGTCGGCGAAGGACCCGAAGCGTTTCAGCAGCGCCTTGGCGAGAGGCTTCACGTCGCGCCGCGGAATGGCCCGGAACAGGATCAGCTCGAGGAGCTCGTAATCGGCCAGGGCATCGGCGCCCGCCTCGCGGAACCGGCTGCGCAGCCTCTCCCGGTGGCCGTGGAAATGCGGCGCCTCGGCAAAGCCCCGAGGGTCGTCGGCCTGCGGCGCTGTGCTGTCGGTGGGCATGGCTCCGGTCCCCCGGGGACGGTAGCCGACAATGCCCCCCGCAGCCCTCCGGACGTTTCCGGATGCGTCCGGCATCGGTCCTTCGACGGAGCGGCACCCGCTTGCCCTCGGCGCGCGGGAGGTGGACTGTCGCCGCCGCGAAAAGGAGCACATGCGATGGGTACGTTCAGGGCGGTCGTGGTCACCAAGACCGAAGCCGGCACACAGGCGGAATTGACCCGCTTCGACGAGGCCGACCTGATGGACGGCGACGTGACGGTGCGGGTGTCGCACTCCACCCTGAACTACAAGGACGGCCTGGCGCTCACCGGCAAGGCGCCGGTCGTGCGCCGCTTCCCGATGATCCCCGGCATCGACTTCGCCGGCATCGTCGAGACCTCGACCCATGCCGACTTCAAGCCGGGCGACGCCGTCATCCTCAACGGCTGGGGCACAGGCGAGACCCATCTCGGCGCCTATGCCGAGAAGACCCGCGTCAAGGGTGACTGGCTGGTACCGCTGCCCGATGGTCTCACCGCCGCCGAGGCCATGGCGGTCGGCACCGCCGGCTACACCGCCATGCTCTGCGTCATGGCGCTGGAGCGTCATGGCATCACGCCCCAGCGCGGGCCGCTGGTCGTCACCGGCGCCGCCGGCGGCGTCGGCTCGGTCGCGACCGCCCTCCTCGCCCGCCGCGGCTATCACGTCGTCGCCTCCACCGGCCGGCCGCAGGAGGCGGAGTATCTGAAGTCTCTCGGCGCCGCCGAGATCATCGACCGTGCCGAACTGTCCGCTCCGGGCCGGGCGCTCGGCAAGGAGCGCTGGGCCGGCGGCATCGATTCGGTCGGTTCCCACACCCTGGCCAACGTGCTCTCCATGACGCGCTATGGCGGCGCGGTGGCCGCCTGCGGCCTCGCCCAGGGCATGGACCTGCCGACGACGGTCGCCCCCTTCATCCTCCGCGGCGTCTCCCTCCTCGGTGTCGATTCGGTGATGGCGCCGAAGACGCTGCGTCTCGAGGCCTGGTCGCGCCTCGCCGCCGAGCTCGACCGCGACAGCCTCGCCCGCCTCACCTCGACCATTCCGCTGGAAGCGGTGATCGATGCGGGAACGGCCATTCTCGAAGGGCGCATCCGCGGCCGCGTCGTGGTCACGATCGACTGACATGCTGGTCGGAACGGGGGTACCGCCGCTGCGTTGATCCCCGACGACCCAGGGAACAGCCGATGCCGCTCACGCGCCGGGCCGCCATGGCCCTCCTCCTTGCCGCGGTCGCCCTCGCCGGGCGGCCGGAGCCGTTGGCCGCCCAGGCCGGCTATCCTCCGCCGGCACCGGGCATGGCGCCGCCGTCCTTCGGTGAGCCGACGCGCCAGCATTTCGAGATCCTGCGCCAGCAGGAGACCGATCGCCGGTCCTTCGACAGCTTCCAGCGCGGCCAGCAGCGCGAGACCGACCGCAACCTCGAAACCCTGCGCCGCCAGCAGCGCGATCAGCAGCGCATCCGCGATGCCGACCGGCGCCAGGGGCGGGCGGCCGACGAGGCGCGCACCGGCTCCGGGGGCCAGGCCCAGGGCCGCCGCATAGGCCGGCCGCTGACCGAGGCCGAGCGCGAGCGGATCAACCGCGCGGCGCGGCGATCGGGCTCCCTCGGCACGCCCTCGATCATGATCGAGGATCCCCCGCGCCGCCGCCGGTGACGGCGGTCGGGGCGGGAGCCGCGGGAGCAGGCCGGAGCGGTAGATTTCGCACCGCAAAAGAGCCATGATCCCTGCGGAACCTGAGACTCCATGTCCCGCACCCGCCTCACCGTTCTCTCCGTCCTCTGCGCCCTCGTCGGTTGCGCCGCCCTGGCGACCTTCTGGTACAACCGTCCCACGACGGTCACCATCGCGGTCGGGCCCGCCGGATCGGAGGCGGCGCGCCTCATCGACGCCCTCCGCCTCGCCCTGCAGCGCGAGCGGTCCAGCGTGCGCCTGAAGCTCGTGCCGTCCGATTCGCCCTCCGACAGCGCCGCGCGCCTCGAGCGCGAGGACGTCGATTTCGCCATCGTGCGGGCCGACATCGCCTTTCCGCCGGTCGCCATGGTCGTCGCCGTCTGGCAGCGCAATCCCGTCGTACTGTCCGCGCCCGCCGCGGCCGGCATCGAGCGCTGGACGGACCTCGGCGGCAAGACCATCGGCGTCATGGGCCGCGGCGTCGGCTACAACATCCGCCTGATCCAGACGATCCTGCGCGAGCACGGCGTTCAGCCTTCCACGGTGCGCATGGTCGAGGTCCTCCCGTGGGAGACGGCCGAGATCTTCCGCAAGAAGCAGATCGAGGCGCTGGTCACGGTCGGCCCGCCCTCGTCCAAGCCGGTGGCCGACGCCATCGCCGGCCTGGTGCGCGAAACGCCGGACGGCAGGGTGGTGCTCGTGCCCGTGCGCGAGGCCGAGGCGGTGGCCGATCGCGTCCCCTATCTGGAATCCATCGACATCGTCGCCGGCTCCTTCGGCTCCAATCCGCCGCGGCCGGCCGAGAATTTCCCCACCCTCGGTGTCGCCCACTATCTCGTGGCGCGCCGCGGCGTCGACGATGCGGTGGCGTCCGAGTTCACCCAGCAGCTCTTCACCCTCCGTCCCGCGCTCGCCGCCCAGCACCCGGCGGCCAACCGCCTCGAGGTCCCGGACACGGAGAAGGGCTCATCCGTGCAGGTTCATCCCGGCGCGCTCGCCTATCTCACCGGCGAACAGAAGACCTTCGTCGAGAAATACAGCGACTATCTCTACCTCGCGATCTTCGGCCTTTCGCTCGGCGGCTCGGCGCTCGCCGCGGTCCTCGGCTATTTCGGCCTCGGCCGCCGCGACAAGGACCCCGGATACCTGCCCGAGGTCCTGATGATGCTGCGCCAGGTCCGCGCCACCGACGACAACGATGTGCTCGACGGCATTGCCCACCGGGCCGACGACATTTTCGTCGAATCCATCGAGGCCTCGAAGCGCCCGGAATTCGATTCCAGCCAGTTCGCCACGCTCACCCTCGCCCTCGACCGGCTGAACGCCTCCATCGCCGACCGGCGGCGGACCATCGCCATGATGGAGGACGAGGAGGAGGACGAGGACGTGCAGCCTCCCGCTCCCGTCGCCGTCGCCCGGGGGTGACGAGGCCGGCCCGCAAAGCTATAGGATCGGTCCGTCGCCCACTGAGGAGGACCGTGGTGGTAGCGCACCGGATGGAAAGCCGGACGAGTTCGATCGAGGAGGCCTGCATCGCCAAGGGCATGCGGATGACCGATCAGCGCCGCGTCATCGCCAAGGTCATCGAGGCGGCGGCCGACCATCCCGACGTCGAGGAACTGCACAGGCGCGCGGCCTCGGTCGATTCGAACATCTCGCTGTCCACCGTCTACCGCACGGTGAAGCTCTTCGAGGATTCGGGCATCATCACCCGCCACGCCTTCGGCGACGGCCGTGCCCGCTACGAGACGATCCCCGAGGCCCACCACGACCACCTGATCGACCTCAGGTCCGGCCGCGTGGTGGAGTTCCAGTCCGAGGAGATCGAGCGCCTGCAGGCCGAGATCGCCCGCAAGCTCGGCTACCGGCTGGTGGACCACCGCCTCGAACTCTATTGCGTGCCGCTCGATGAAGAATCCTGACAGGCCGGGCACCGAATTCGGCCGTGGCGGCCCCAGCGTCTTCGACACGATTCGCGCGCTGGTCTGGCTCGCCTTCCTGATCGTGGCGGCGCTGGTCCTGCTCCCCGCGCAGATGATCGCCCACGGCCTCGGCCTTTCCGCCCGCCGCACCATTCCGATCCTGTTCCACCGCATCGTCCTGAGGGCGCTCGGCGCGCGGATCACCGTGCGCGGCGAACCGACCTCGCACCGGCCGGCGCTCTTCGTGCCGAACCACGTTTCCTGGATGGACATCATGGTGCTCGGCGCCTTCGCGCCGGTCTCCTTCGTCGCCAAGTCCGAGATCGCGACGTGGCCGCTCTTCGGCTATCTCGCCCGGCTCCAGCGCTCGATCTTCGTCGACCGCGACCGGCGCCACACCACCTCCCGCACGGCGGACGAGATGATCGCCCGCATGCGCGAGGGCGAGCCCGTCGTCCTCTTCGCCGAGGGCACCTCGTCCGACGGCAACCGGGTCCTGCGCTTCCGTCCCGCCCTCGTGGGCGCCGCCGAGACCCTGGCGCGGGCCACCGGCGAGATCGTCTGGATCCAGCCGATCGCGCTCGCCTACCGCCGCATCAACGGCCTGCCCGCCGGCCGCCAGCATCGCCCGCGCGTCTCCTGGATCGGCGACATCGAACTGGTGCCGCATGCCTGGGCGCTGCTGAAGGACGGCGCGGTGGACGTCGACCTCATCTTCGGCAACCCCGTGCCCTTCGATCCCAGCGCGGACCGCAAGGCCATCGCCCATTTCCTCGAGCAGCGCGTCCGCGGCCTGCACGCCTCCGCCCTGACCGGCAAGGAGGACAACCTGCCCCCGCTCGCCGCCCTCTGAAGGTCGCAGGTCCCGCTCAGCCGAGGGCGAGCTGCGCCATCGTCGCGTCGAGCCGCTCGGGGGGGATCGCCATCACGTCGGGAAGCGACGTCCAGACGAGCCAGGCCTCCACCGGCCGGCCCGGCGCGATGGTCGCGAGCAGGGCGCGGTAGATGGCGAGCTGCGCCACATAGGCCTCCGGCACGTCGTCGAGGCGCCGGGGCGCCGGATCGTTGGTCTTGAAGTCGGCGATGATCACCCGCTCGGGGGTCACCACGAGCCGGTCGATCTGGCCGGAGACCGGCTTGCCGCCGAGCCGCCCGGCGACCGGCACCTCCGCGCGACTGTCGGGGCCGAACAGGGCGGCGACGCGGGGATCGGTCATCACCCGCATGGCCTCTTCCGCGAGCC
>LNFH01000247.1 GCA_001464235.1 Rhizobiales bacterium Ga0077556
GATGGAGCCAATCCATCCGAGGAGGAAACCATGGGCGCAAAGCCCCAGCCGACGCCGCCCAAGGGCGTCAAGCTCGAAGACCGCTACGGCCAGGTCGGTCTGAAGGCGGTAGCGGGCGCCATCAAGTCGCCGAAGCCGGCCAAGGGCGGCTGAACCCCGGTTCACGCCGACCCTTCACATGAAAACGGCGGCCGATGGGCCGCCGTGCTCGTCAGGCGAGATGTGTCCGCGCGTTCAGCGGACGATGACCTTCGTGCCGGTGCCGACGCGATTGTACAGGTCGATGGCATGCTCGTTGTGCATGCGGATGCAGCCCGACGACACCGCCTCGCCGATCTGCAGCGGCGAGTTGGTGCCGTGGATGCGATAGAGCGTGTCGCGGCCGTTCTGGTAGAGATAGAGCGCGCGCGAGCCCATCGGGTTCTGCGGGCCACCTTCCATGAAGGCGGGGAGCGTCGGCCAGCGGCGGCGCATCTCGGCCGGCGGCGTCCAGGTCGGCCATTCGGCCTTGCGCTGGATGATGGCGGTGCCGGTCCAGCCGAAAGCCTCGTTGCCCACGGCGACCTGATAGCGGATCGCCGTGCCGCCCTCCTCGACGAGATAGAGGTGCTTGCTGGAGGTCTCGACGATGATCGTGCCGGGGCGCTCGGTGGTGCGGTAGGGCACGCGCAGCGGCATGCGCCAGTAGTCCATCTCCACCTGCGGCGCCTGGGCCATCAGGGTGCGGTCGCGTTCGGAGACCGGCTGGGTCGAGCTGACCGTCTGGTTGTTGCAGCCGGCCAAAGCCAGAGCCACGATTGCAAGAACGCCCCACCGCATGTTCAGACCCCTCAATGGAACGGCGTCATGCCCGCTGCCGATGCCGCGCGCCCATGATGTTCCAGATACGGCAATCGTTGTGGCGAAGCCTTGACGCGGGGTCAACGAAAAGCGGCCGGCAACCGCTGTGAAAGCCCTGAAACTGTTGCAATTTTGCCATGACGCGGCAGGTCAAATCCGCCTCGGGGCGCCGCGAAGCCGGCTCGCCACCGCCACGATCGCTCCATGATCGCAACCCAGAGCCGCCGCAACGGCCCTCTAGCCTGTCTTCTCGTCGGGGCCGGCCCATGCAACCCGCCCGCGACGAATGGAGATGATGATGAAACCCGCCACGGCGGCCCCGAGTGTCACCCCGAAGCCGGCCAGCGAACCCCTGGAGGATCGTTACCGGACCATCGGCATATCCGCGGTCGCCGCTGCCGCGCCCTTCGTCAAGGCCCGCAAGCCTTCCCCCGGTCCCCGGACCGTGGGTTATCCGCTCTCCATGGACTGAGGGTTTCTGCGGCTTCGGCCGCGCTTTCAGACCTCCCGCATGCCTCTCCTGAACGACTTTGGGCCGGTCCTCGTGACCGGCCCCTTTTTTTGCCCTCAACCGGTGCGCCAGGCGTTGAGCAGCGAGAGGGCGATGGCGACCATGACGCAGGCGATGAGCCCGTCGAGGACGCGCCAGGCGGCGGGCCGGGCGAAGAGCGGGGCGAGCAGCCGGGCGCCGAAGCCGAGGCTGTAGAACCACAGGAACGAGGCCGTCATGGCGCCGAGGGCGAAGGCGAACCGGGCTTCGCCGACGTAGCGCGCTGACAGAGAGCCGACGAGCACCACCGTATCGAGATAGACGTGCGGGTTGAGGAAGGTGAAGGCGAGGGTCGCGGCGACGACGCGGCCGAGGCCGGCCTCGCCCACCTCCGCCGCGGTGAGCCGCGCCGGCCGCAGCGCCCGCCTCGCCGCGAGCAGCCCGTAGGCGAGGAGGAAGGCGGCGCCGCCGAGGGTCGCCACCGTCAGTAGGGTGGGCGAGCGGGCGACGAGACCACCGAGGCCCGCCACGCCGGCGGCGATCAGCACCGCGTCGGACAGGGCGCAGAGGGTCGTCACCACGAGAACGTGGCGGCGCAGCAGGCCTTGGCGGAGGACGAAGGCGTTCTGGGCGCCGATGGCGACGATCAGGCCGAGGCCGAGGAGGAAGCCCGTGACGGCCGCCTGGAGCGATGCGGGCAGATCCATGCCGCCTGCGTAGGGGCGAGTCCCGCCGGACGCAAGACCCGGTGCGACCGTCACGCTCCTGTCACGGTTCGGCGTCACGCCGCGCCTGCTTCCCATTGCGTGCCGGAGCCGGTAAGCGGTCGGGGCGAGCCGGGTGCGGAGCGATGCCGACATGCTGAATGCCTATGCCGTCGAGAACGAGGCGCTGGTCCGGATCGAGACCACGGCCGAGACGGTTCCGCCCCACGTCGTCTGGGTGGACCTGTTCCAGCCCTCGCAGCAGGAGGACAAGGCGCTCGAGCGCTGCCTCGGCATCGAGATCCCGACGCGGGAGGAGATGCAGGAGATCGAGCCGTCCAGCCGCCTCTATGTCGACCACGGCGTGCGCTACATGACCGCGACGACGCTCTGCAACACCGAGCTGGGCACGCCGAAGCTGACGCAGATCTCCTTCGTCCTGGCGCCGACCCGCCTCATCACCGTGCGCTACGACACGCCCAAGCCCATCAACCTCTTCCTCAACCGGGCGCAGAAGCCGGGCACGGTGCAGGGCACGCCGGAATCGGTGCTCACCGGCCTCCTCGACACGATCATCGACCGTGTCGCGGACATTCTCGAAAAGGTCAGCGAGGAGATCGAGCAGGTGTCGGCGGACATCTTCCGCAAGGGCGCCGGGCGCCGCGACAAGGCCTTCCAGGACGTGCTGCAGACCCTCGGCACCAAGGGCGAGCTGGTCTCCAAGGCCCGCGAGAGCCTCGTCTCCATCAACCGCCTGCTGCTGTTCCTCGCCACCGAGGTGGAAGGCAGCAAGGTCACGAAGGACGTGCGCGCGCTGCTGAAGAGCCAGAGCCGGGACAGCGATTCGCTCACCCAGCACTGCGATTCCCTGTCGAACAAGATCACCTTCCTGCTCGACGCGACGCTCGGCCTGATCGGCATCGAACAGAACAACATCGTCAAGATCTTCGCGGTGCTCTCGGTGGTGTTCATGCCGCCGACGCTGGTCGGCACGATCTACGGCATGAACTTCAAGCAGATGCCGGAACTCGCCTGGGACTTCGGCTATCCCATGGCGATCACGCTGATGATCCTGTCGGGCGTGCTGCCCTATCTCTACTTCCGCAAGAAGGGCTGGCTGTAGCGCCAGCCCTCCGCGGGAGCCTCAGGCCGCGAGGCGGCGGGCACCGATGACCTGCAGTTCGGCGAGGATGCCGACGAAGATCGCCTGCGCCGCGACGAAGACCGTGCCGAGCGCGTTCGGCGTGACGGCGCCGGTCAGCAGCACGGCGAAGCTGAGCACGACCCAGACGGCGTTGAGGGCGGCGACCGTGAACCCGAGCGCGCGGCTCGCCGGGCTGCGCGTCGCCGCATAGGCCACCAACGCGACGAAGGGGATGAAGGAGAAGCCGACGCCCCGGAGCAGCGGAACGGGCAGGTTAAGGAGCGGCCCCAGCGTGCCGGCGGCGGCGATGAGCGCCAGGCCCATGGCGCCGGAGGTGACGGCGTCGAAGGCGAGCACGCGGCGCAGGAAGGTCGGGGCGTCGGGGGCGCGGAAGAGGGCGAAGGCGAAGGACATGGCGGGCTCCTCGTTCGGGGTCGCGGCGGGGGATCCGGTCCGCAGTGTCCCGAAGATGGCGACCGCCCGGCATGGGGTCGATTACCTCCGACGTCATTGGTCGGAGGCTGCGGGCGGGGCTAGTCTTCTCCCATGACGACACGATCCGCCGCCGCCCCCTCGCCCGCCCGCACCGTCGGCGACCACCTGCGCGACTGGCGCCAGCGCCGCCGCCTCAGCCAGATGGACCTCGCGCTCGACGCCGAAGTCTCGACCCGCCATCTCAGCTTCGTCGAAACGGGGCGCGCGGCGCCGAGCCGCGAGATGATCCTGAAGCTCGCCGAGCGGCTGGACATCCCGCTTCGCGAACGCAACGTCCTGCTGGTCACCGGCGGATTCGCGCCGGTCTTCCCGGAGCGGCGGCTGGACGATCCCGGTGTCGCGGCGGCCCGCCGGGCGGTCGACCTCGTCCTCGCCGGCCACGAGCCCTATCCGGCGGTGGCCCTCGACCGGCACTGGTCCATCGTCGCCCACAACCGCGCCATCGGCCCGTTTCTGGAGGGCTGCGCGCCGCACCTGCTCGCCGGTCCCATCAACATGGTGCGGCTGTCGCTGCACCCCCGGGGCATCGCGCCGCGCATCGTCAATCTCGGCGAGGTGCGCGCCCATGTGCTGGCGCGGCTCAAGCGGCAGATCGAGCTCACCGCCGATCCTGTCCTGGAGGCGCTGCTCGCCGAGGTCTCGGCCTTTCCGGTGCCCTTCTCGCAGCCGCACCCGCGGAAGGGACATGAGGCGGGGGAGCTGTTCATCCCGGTGAAGCTGCAGACGGCGGCGGGCCTGCTCACCCTCATCACCACGACGACGGTGTTCGGAACGCCGGTGGACGTGACGCTGGCCGAGCTCGCCATCGAGACGTTCCTGCCGGCCGATGCCGAGACGGCGGAGCGGCTGCGGGCGATGGCGGGGTGAGGGCAGCGCCTGGGCGGTGGGAACTGGGACACCCTATCCGTCATGCCCGGGCTTGGCCCGGGCATCCACGAATTCTTCTCAGGGCGCGGTGGTCAAGTCGTGGATGCCCGGCACGAGGCCGGGCATGACGGTGGAGGATCCAGCGCCAGCGCCGCCGCGCCACAAACACGCTCACACGTGCTGGCCCCCGTTGATGTGGATCTCGGCGCCGTTCAGGTAGCTCGAGGTCTCGGTGCAGAGCACGTAGATGATCTTGGCGACCTCGTCCGGCGTGCCGAGGCGGCGCATCGGGATCTGCTCGACGATCTTCTCGGTGCCGGGGGAGAGGATCGAGGTGTCGATCTCGCCGGGAGCGATGGCGTTGACGCGGATGCCGTGGGGGGCGAAGTCGGCCGCCATCTCCCGCGTCAGGCCGGCGAGCGCCGCCTTGGAGGTGGCGTAGGCGGCGCCTGCGAAGGGGTGGACCCGCGAGCCGGCGATGGAGGTGACGTTCACCACCGAGCCCTTGGCCTCGGCGAGCTCCTTCAGGAGGCCACGCGCGAGCAGGATCGAGGAGAAGAAATTCACCTGGAAGACCTGCTGCCAGACCTTCAGCGGCGTGTGCAGCGAGTTGAGCCGGGCGCCGCCCTCGCCCTTGGGCGAGATGCCGGCATTGTTGACGAGGGCCTCGAGCCGGCCGCCGACGAGGCGGCCACGGATCTCGTCGATGGCGCGCTCGGTGTCGTCCGGGTCGGCGAGATCGACCTGGATATGGTCCTCGGGACCCATCTCCCAGGGACAGTTCTCGGGAAAGGCCTGGCGCGAGCAGGTGATGACGCGCCAGCCGGCGGAGGAGAAGCGTTTGACGGTCGCGTGGCCGATGCCACGGCTGGCACCGGTCAGGAGGAGCGTGCGTCGGGACTGGTTCACGATGGCCTCGGGTCTCGCCGCGGAGCGGAAGGCCCGTTCATAGAACCATCCGCGGCGTCTGCCTATGGCCGTTCGCGCATCACGGGTAGAGGCGGCGCTTGGCCGTCCACGGTCCCGCCGGCTCGGCGCGGGTGAACTGAACCCGGTCATGCAGGCGGAACGGCCGGTCGTGCCAGAACTCCATGGAGACGGGCAGGATGCGGAAGCCGGTCCAGTGCGGCGGGCGGGGCACCTCGCCGACGGCGTGCCTGGCGGTGTAGACCGCGACCGCCTTCTCCAGGGCGAAGCGGCTCTCGAGCGGGCGCGACTGCTGGCTCGCCCAGGCGCCGATGCGGCTGCCGCGCGGGCGCGAGGCGAAATAGTCGTCCGCCTCGGTGTCGGAGACCCGCTCCACGGGCCCGCGCACCCGCACCTGGCGGCGCAGCGACTTCCAGTGGAAGACCACGGCGGCCTTCTTCTGGCCGTCGAGCTCGGTTCCCTTCTGGCTCTCGGTGTTGGTGTAGAAGACGAAGCCCCGGGGATCGACGCCCTTCAGCAGCACCATGCGCACGTTGGGCAGGCCGTCGGCGTCGACGGTGGCGAGCGCCATGGCATTGGGATCGTTGGGCTCGGAGGCGCCGGCATCGGCCAGCCATTGGTCGAAGAGCTGGAAAGGCTCGTCGATCGTCGTGAAATCGTCCTGATCCGAACCGGACATTAACGAACTCCGATGTTGACTGCGCACCAGAGCGGATCGGCTCCGGAGTTTGCAGGCGTATGGGCGACACGAGTGGCGTTCGCCATGTCTATAGCGAAAGCGGGGGGGCGCGCCCATGCCTCCCGGCGCGCGACCGGCCATGCCCGAACCGCTTGACGCGTTTCGTCGTAGCGGGTGCCTGCCTGTTCCTGCAGGGCTGCACCGTCGCCCTGCCCTCGCTGTGGGAGCGCGCCAACGTGGCGCCGCCCGGCACGGCCCAGATGGCCAAGCCCGCCGACGACGACACGGTGACGACCGGATCGGTGCGCCGCCCGGCGGAGGCCCCTGCAGCCCCGGCGGCGACGCCGGCCGGACCCTTGCCCATTCCGCAGGCCGACTGGGAGGCCGCCAAGGCGGTGCTCATGGAGGCCCTCGCCGACCGCGCCGACACGCCGAGCCTGCCCTGGACCAACGCCCAGTCCGGCATGAGCGGAACGGTGACCGCCCTGCAGCGCGCCGGCGGCAGCGCCGGACAGACCTGCCGCGACTTCCTCGGCAGCGCCATCAAGGACGGCAAGGAGGTCTGGTTCGACGGCCGCGCCTGCCGCACCACGGGCCCCTGGGCGGTGCTGGAACTGAGGCCCTGGCGGCGCAGCTGAGCCGTTGCGGTCGCGAACTTGTGAACAGGGGCGGCCGCCCCCACATTGACGACCGAACCCTCACACCGCCGGGTGTCCTCACGGGCACCCTTCCTCAAGGACGACCATGGCTCGCGATCCCTACGACGTCATCGGCGTCGCGCGCTCGGCGAGCGCCGACGAGATCAAGCGCGGCTTCCGCAAGAAGGCCAAGGCGCTGCATCCCGACGCCAACCCCAACGACCCCAAGGCGCAGGACCGCTTCGCGGAACTGAACAACGCCTACGAACTCCTGTCGGACGCCGACAAGAAGCGCCAGTTCGACCGCGGCGAGATCGACGCCGAGGGCAAGCCGCGCTTCGCCGGCTTCGAGGGCTTCGGCGGCGGCCGGCCCGGCGCCGGAACGGGCACCGGCCCGCACGGCGAGACGATCTTCGAGACCTTCTCCTTCGGCCGCGACGGGTTCCAGCGCGGCGGCGGCCGCACGGGCGGCCAGGCCGGCGGCCCGCCGCCCATGGACGACTTCTTCGACATCCTCTCCGGCATGACCGGTGGCGCCAGGGGTGGTCGGGGCCGCTCGCCCTTCGGCGAGGATTTCTCCGCACCGCCCTCCGGCGAGGATGTGACGCTGACCATCAAGGTGCCGTTCCTCGACGCCGCCCGCGGCTCCACCCAGCGGGTGGTGCTCCCGACGGGCGAGTCGATCGACCTGAAGATCCCGCCGGGCACGCGGGACGGACACCGCATGCGCCTGCGCGGCAAGGGCAAGCCCGGCAGCCTCGGCCGGGCGGCGGGCGACGCCTATGTGGTGGTGGCGGTGGAGCCGCAGGATCTGCGGCTCGACCTGCCGATCGCCCTCGACGAGGCGATCCTCGGTGCCAAGGTGCGCGCCCCGACCCTCGACGGCGAGGTCGAGCTGACGCTGCCGGCCATGACGTCGTCGGGCAAGACCTTCCGCCTGCGCGGCAAGGGCCTGCCGGCGGATAGCGGCGCGGGCGACCTCTATGTCACCGTGCGCATCGTCCTCCCCGAGGCGAGCGCCGATCTCGAGGGTTTCGCCCGCATCCTCAAGGAGCGCCGCAAGGGCGATCCGCGCGACGGGCTGTGAGGCCGGCGACGTGCTTGCGCTCGACCACCTCACGGTGATCGCGCCGACCCTCGCCGAGGGCGTCGCCCATGTCCGCGACTGCCTCGACCTCGACGTGCCCTTCGGCCAGCGCCACGCCTACATGGGCACGCACAACCACCTGCTGCAGCTCGGCGGCGCGGTCTATCTGGAGATCGTCGCCGCCGACCCCGCCGGGATTCATCCCGGACGCGCCCGCTGGTTCGGCCTCGACCATCCCGCCCGGGTCCGTGCGGACTGGGAGGCGGGACGGCGCCTGCGCGGCTGGGTGGCCCGCACCGACCGCCTCGACGACGTGCTGGAGGGGCGGGAAGCGGTCTTCGGCCGCAAGGTGTCCCTGCCGCCGGAAGCGCCCGTCTTCGATTTCGCCATACCGGACGGCGGATCCCTGCCGCTGGACGGCGCCGCGCCCTCCCTCATCGACCGCCGGGGCAGGCCGCGATCCATGGCGACGATCGCGGACCTCGGCGCGCGGCTCGTCTCCTTCACGCTCGACCATCCCGACCCCGCCGCCATCGCCGCCCTCCATCGCGACCTCGCCGCGGAGGGTGCGCCCGCCGTCGTCGCGGGCCCCGGCATCCGCTACGAGGCCGTGATAAGAACTCCGGGCGGCCTGCGGCGCCTGACCTGACGGGCCCGCGCCGTCCCGTCCGCCTTGCACGCCGGGCGCGGCGATGGCATAGGGTCCGGCTGATTTTGCGGCAGCATGCCGGGTGAGGACAGATATGGCAGGCATCATGAAGGGCAAGCGCGGCCTGATCATGGGCGTGGCGAACAACCGCTCCATCGCCTGGGGCATCGCCAAGGCCTGTGCCGACCAGGGCGCCGAACTCGCCTTCACCTTCCAGGGCGAGGCGCTGGAGAAGCGCGTGCGCCCGCTGGCGGCCGAGGTCGGCGGCCATGTGGTCGGCCATTGCGACGTCACCGACAGCGCCAGCATCGACGCCGTCTTCACCGAGACCGAGAAGGTCTTCGGCAAGCTCGACTTCCTCCTGCACGCCATCGCCTTTTCCGACAAGGACGAGCTCACCGGCCGCTATGTCGACACGACCGAGGGCAACTTCACCAAGTCGCTGCTGATCTCCTGCTATTCCTTCACGGCCATCGCCCAGCGCGCCGAGAAGCTGATGGTCGACGGCGGCTCGCTGCTCACCCTCACCTATTACGGCGCCGAGAAGTGGATGCCGCACTACAACGTCATGGGCGTCGCCAAGGCGGCCCTCGAGGCGAGCGTCCGCTACATGGCGGCCGATCTCGGCGAGAAGAAGATCCGGGTCAACGCCATCTCGGCCGGCCCGATCAAGACCCTGGCGGCCTCCGGCATCGGCGACTTCCGCTACATCCTGAAGTGGAACGAGTACAACTCGCCGCTGCGCCGCACCGTCACCATCGACGAGGTGGGCGATTCCGGCATGTATCTGCTGTCCGACCTCTCCCGCGGCGTCACCGGTGAGATCCACCATGTGGATGCCGGCTACCACGTCGTCGGCATGAAGAACCCGCACGCCCCGGATATCGGCGCGCTCTGAGCATCACGGGCGCGCCGTAAGCGGCGCTGCCCGCACCCGTCTCATTCGTCCTCTTCGTCGTCCGCGTCCACCGCCGCCACGGCCTGGCGCGCCGACTGCTGGCGCGACCACATGGTGGCGTAGAGCCCGCCCGCGCGGATGAGTTCGCCGTGGGTGCCGGTCTCGACGATGTGGCCGTGGTCGAGGACGATGATGCGGTCGGCGGTCACCACCGAGCCGAGGCGATGGGTGACGGAGACGACGGTGCGCGTCTCGGCGATGCGGCGCAGGGTCTCGTTGAGCTTCGACTCGGTCTCGGCGTCGAGGGCGCTGGTCGCCTCGTCCAGCACCAGCACGGCGGGATTGCGGACGAGGGCGCGGGCGATGGCGACGCGCTGGCGCTGGCCGCCGGAGAGCTGGCCGCCGCGCTCGCCGACCGTCGTCTCGTAGCCGAGCGGCAGGGCGGCGATGAAGTCGTGGACCTCAGCCTGGCGGGCCGCGGCGATGATCTCCTCCATCGTGGCGCCCGGGTGCGCCATGCGGATGTTCTCGGCGATCGAGGTGTTGAAGAGGAAGCTCTCCTGGAACACCACGGCCATCTGGGCGCGCAGCGAGGCCTGTGTGACGGTGCGGATGTCGGTGCCGTCGATGGTCACCCGCCCCTCGAGCGGGTCGTAGAAGCGCATCAGCAGGTTGAGGAAGGTGCTCTTGCCCGAGCCGGAGGGCCCGACGATGCCGAGGAAGGAGCCCTTCGGCACGGTGACCGAGAGGTTCTCGGTGCGGAACGAGGAGCCGGGATAGGAGAAGGCGACGTTGTCGAAGACGATCTCGCGCTCGAAGGGGGCGAGCGTGCCGGCGCCCGGCGCGTCGACCATGGTCGGCTTGACCGCCAGCAGATCGTCGAGGTGGCGGATGGAGCCCGCCGCCTGCGCCATGGTGGGCACGTACTGGGTGACGTTGGTGAGGGCGTAGCCCATGGACAGGAACACGCCCTCGAAGGCGATGATGGTGCCCACCGTGATGCGATCGGTGAAGGCCCAGTAGGCGCCGAGCGCGAAGACGGCGATGTGGATGACGTAGAGGCCCGTCTGCGCGGTGCGCTCGACCAGGGCGGAGGAGAAGTTGGTGCGGCGGGCGACGCCCACCCAGGTGCCGTTGAGGCCGGCGAAGGCGATGCGGGCGCGGGCGGCCATGCCGAAGGCCTTGATGACCGGCTGGGCCGAGACGTTCTCCTGGATGGCGCTGATCAGCTGCCCCTCGGTCTGGCGCTTGTCATAGGCGAAGAGGAAGGCCTTGCGGGCGAAGATGCGCGGCCACCACAGGATCATCGGGAAGACCAGCGAGGCGATGAGGCCGAGCCAGATGTCGAACATGAACATCAGGATGGAGGCGTAGATCACCTCCATGAAGGGCATGACGAAGCCGGGCACGAAGGCGACGAGGGCCGCCTCGAGGGCGACGAGGTCGCCGGAGAAGCGCGACAGGACGGTGCCCGTCGGCGTGGTGTGGAAGAAGGGCATCGACATCGACTGGACGTGGTCGAACAGCCGCTGGCGGATGTCGCGGGTGATGTCGGCGAAGAGGCGCGTGTAGACGAAGTCGGCGAAGAGGGCGACGCCGGAGACGGCGATGGCGGCAATTCCCATGAAGAGCAGGGAGTTCAGGAGCGCGCGCCACTCCTTTTTGATCAGGCCCTCGTCGATCAGATACTGCGTGACCAGCGGGAAGGAGAAGTTCAGCGCCGCCTCGGTGAGGATCAGCACCACGAGGAGGGCGATGGTCGTCTTGTAGGGGGCGGCGAAGGGCGCGAGGAACCGCGCCATGAGCCGGAGGTCGTCGGCACTGACGTCCTCTTCCTCCTCCTCATCGTCCACGTCATCGGGCTCGACGTAGTTCTTGTCCTGGCTCATGACGGATCTTGGATCATCGCAGGTCGGGGGAAGGGCCGGGCATGGCGGGCCGCCCGCCGCTGGTCATGCATCATTCCGTAACAGGATGCACCCGAAATCGCGCGGGAACGGCGTCCCGCCGAACGCATGAGGGCCGGACCCCATGGGATCCGGCCCTCGTTGACGGTGCCCCCGTGCGGGAGCGGCTCAGCGGCCGCCGGCGACGAGGCGCAGTTTCGAGGTCGGCCCCTTCTCGCGGCCGGCCATCAGCTTCTCCACCCATTTGCCGGCGTCCGGCTTGGCGTAGAAGCAGTAGCGCATGGTCTCCATGTCCGGATACCAGGGGAAGTCGCCCTCGTTGGCGTCGCACTCGATCTTCCAGGCCTTCTTCAGGATCTTCTGGTCGTGCACGGCCGGGCGCCAGCCGTGGCGCTGGAAGCGCTCGGACCACTGCCAGGTCGATTCCAGCGTCAGGACGCCGTCGAAGACGTCGTGATACTCGATCACCTCGCGGGTCATGTCGGCGGTGATGCCGCCGAAGAAGATGCCGATGCGGGTGACGCGGTAGAGCTCCTGGATCGCCTTGTCGATCAGCTCCTCCGGCACGTAGCAGAAGGACTGGTCCTCGAAGGGAAGGTTGGTGACGTCGCCGAGCAGGTTGCGGTGCAGCCACTCCTTCGGCGTCTGGGAATGGACGTGGCGCGAGTTCTCGATGCCCCAGGCGTCGATGCCGATGTCGGCGAAGCACTTCAGCGTCAGGCCCGAGGCCGAACCGACGTCGAGCAGGGTGTAGGGCGGCTTGATGCCGAAGATGCACTCGTAGAGGTCGGCGTTGTACTGCTCGTCGAAATACTCGCGGAAGCTCTCCTCGTAGGAGAGGCCGACGGCATATTCGTCGTGGTAATCGTCGGTCAGGGTCGACTCGACGAAGCCCTCCTCGACGACGCCCTTCTGCTTCTCGAGGGCGGCCTTCTTGCGGGCGCCGGAATAGGCGGCGCCGCGCAGCTTGCCCATCATCATGTCGACGACGAAGTTGGCGCTGTCGTAGGCGCCGTTGACGGTCGAATCGAACAGATAGTCGCCGACGAGGTAGAGGTTCGGCAGCAGCTTGCCGTCGGGCAGGTGCCGCTCGCGGAGCTCGGGGGCGGGATGGCCGCCCGGCAGGCCGGAGATGGTGCCGACCCAGCGCTGCACCTTGGCGTCGAGGAACTGCTTCTTGGCCGGGGCGATGAGCTCGGCGGGCAGCGAATCGAGGGCGAGCTGCACGAGGCGCTCGTCGTCGAGGTTCGACAGGGCGAGGGCGTGGGTGGAGGGGATCAGCCAGCCGAGCACGCCGTGCTTGGAGGGATGGCGGGCGCTCTCGTCGTAGATGCAGCAGCCGCCGAAGGCGTCCGTCATCACGTAGTGGCCCTGGAAGGTCTCGGCCCAGAACGGCTTCTTGAACTGGATCGTGACGCGCAGGTAGTGGGCCGGGTTGTCGTAGCGGGCCTGGTGCTTCTGGATCGCCATGCGCTCCTCGCGGCCCTCGAACTCGATCTGGCTGACCCAGTAGTTCGGAACGGCGACGACCACGTGGTCGAATTCGTGCGTCTCGTCACGGCCCTTGCGGCGGACGGTGAGCGTGTAGGTGCCGCCCTCGTTGCGGCGGATCTTGGCGACGCGGCTCTCCAGCATGACCTTGGCGGAGATGCGCTCGGCGAGGCCCTCGATCAGCTTCTCGTTGCCGCCGGCGATCGAATAGAGGCGCAGGTACTTCGGATCGTCCATGAGGACGTTCTTCAGGCCGTTCAGCGCGTTGGTGAGCTGCGCCTCGGTGGCGACGTCGGAGCGGGCCGCGACCTCGATGTACTTGCGGGCCATCTCGTCCCCGACCTCGTCGAGGACCTCGCGGAAGGTCTTGCCGCCCCAGGGGTGCTTGTTGTCGTCGCCCGAATAGCCCTCGTAGTACTCGTCGGGCGAGCAGAGCTCGTGGCACTTGGCGTGGAAGGCGTCGATGGCCTTCAGCGTCGCCTCGCCGAAGTGCTTCTTGATGTCGCGACGGTTGTTGAGGACCTTGCCCTCGAGGATGACGCCCTTGCCGTCCATCGGCACGACGTCGAGGCCCATCACCTCGGTGATGATGCGCTTCAGGGGGTCGGGACCGAAGTGCGAGTAGTCGTAGTACTCGGCGACGCCGCGCTCGAAGAGGGAATTGCCCTTCTCGAAGCTGTCGGTGGCGACCTTGCCGCCGAGGCGGTCGGAGGCTTCGAAGAGAGTGGCGGTGAACAGACCGTCGCAGAACCGGTCGAGCAGATAATTGGTGAAGAGCCCACCCGGCCCGCCACCCACAATTGCGACACGCGTCATATCCGAGCTTTCGTCCCTGGACCGGCCGCGCCCCGACGGCGCATTCCAGCCTCTATCCGCTGAAAATCCGGGGCTGAGCTATAGCGACCGTTCGTTTCCGAATAAAGCCATGGGCCACGCGATATTGTCGCGCAGGATGAATCCGGTCGGTCCCCGCCAGCACGCCCCGAAGGTTGTGAGGCCCCGATCATTGCAGCGACGCAACTGAACGCAATCTGAACCGACCGCGTCCCGTGCCCGCTCAGCGCATCACCGTCGGCAGCCAGGTGGCGATGGAGGGAAAGACCATCAGAACCCCGACCGCGAGGATGTAGACGAGCATGAAGGGCAGCACGCCGGAGAAGACGTCGGTGATGGGCCCGCCGTCCTTGCGCATGCCTTGCAGCACGTAGAGCACCGTGCCGTCGGGCGGCGAGATCAGCGCGATCTCCACCAGCATGACGACGATGACGCCGAACCAGATCGGGTCGTAGCCGAGCGGGATCGTCGTGATCATCATGGAGAAGCCCTCCATGAAGGTGCCGAGCGCCAGGTAGAAGCCGATGATCAACAGCATGATGGCCCAGGGCGGCAACGGCATCTGCGAGACGAGCTGGGCGAGGGCCTGGGGCACGCCGAGCGCCGTGAAGACGTAGTTGAGCAGATAGGCGCCGAAGAGGATGAGGCCGATCAGCGCCGTGTTGCGCGCCGTCGCCTCGGCCGAATCGTTGAGCATCTTGAAGGAGAGCTTGCCGTCGAGGGCGGCGAGCACGATGGCCGCGACGACGCCGAGCGCCGCCGATTCGGTGGCGGTGGCGAGGCCGCCATAGATGGTGCCGAGCACGATGAGGATCAGCACGGCGGTGGGGGTGAGGTCGACGAGGCTGCGGATCTTCTCGCCCCACGAATAGCGCGGGCCGTCGGGATCGCGGGGCGCCGCGGTCTTCGCCTTCATCAGGATGATGGCGATGAAGAAGACGACGACCAGGATGCTCGGGCCGATGGCGGCGATGTAGAGCGCGCCCACCGAGGTCTCGGTGATGAGGCCGTAGATGATGAAGGTGATGCCCGGCGGGATGAGGTTGCCGAGGGCGCCGCCGGCGGCGAGGGACCCCAGCACCATCTTCGGGTCGTAGGGCTTGCCCTTGAAGAAGGGCAGCGCCACCGAGCCCATGGTCGCGGCGGTGGCGACCGACGAGCCGGAGATGGCCGAGAAGACGCCGGAGGCGGCGATGTTGGTGTGCAGGAGGCCGCCCGGCATGCGGTTCAGCCAGATGTTCAGCGTCTTGTAGAGGCGGTCGGAGAGGCCGGCGCGCAGCAGGATCTCGCCCATCAGCAGGAAGAGCGGCACCGCCACCAGCACGAAGGAGGAGGACGGGTTCCAGATGGTCTGGCCGATGAACAGCCAGAAGGGCCGGTCGGAGAAGGCGTAGCCGACGATGAGGCCGAGCACGCCGAGGGCGGCGCCGACATAGATGCCCATGCCGAAGAACAGCATGAACAGGCCGACCAGCAGCATGATCTCGCCCATGAGCTCGCCGGACGGGGCATGGCCGGTGAAGCTCATGCCCAGCATGATGCCGACGAGGATGAGCAGGAAGACGACGGCGATCACGGCTTCACCTCGGGATTGGCGGGCTTGGCGGGGGCGTTGGGATCGCCGGGCAAGGGTTCTCCGGGAACGGGTTCGCCGACGGCCTCCAGCACCTCGGCGACCTCCTCCTGGTAGGAGCGGCTGTGCAGGAGCAGTTCGGCCTCGTTGCCGCGGCCGGCGACGATGAGCAGCAGGCACTCCACCAACATGGCGAGGATGAGCAGGAAGAAGGCGCCGATGCCGAAGGCCCAGAGCCCCTGGGGGATGGCGAGGGGCGTGCGGATGACGCTGATGTCGGTGGCGCCGAAGAGGAGGGATTCCTCCACCAGCGTCCAGGCGCCGTAGAAGAGGTAGCCGACCAGCACCGCGAGGAAGGCGAGGCTGGTCAGGTGCAGCCAGTGGCGGATGCGGGGCGGAAAGAGGTTCACCACCACGTCGATGCGCACATGGGCACGCATGGAGAGCGTGTGGGCGAGGCCCCAGGCGATGCCGAAGGCCAGCGCATAGCCGGAGAGTTCGGTGGTGGCCTGACTCGAGAAGCCGAGGAAGCGGCGCGCCAGCACGTCGAAGGTGATGAGCCCGGCCGTGGCGATGAAGCCCCAGCCCGCCACATAGCCCATGACGGTGCCGAGCCGCGCCATGGACCGCCGGCCGAGGCCGGCGACGTCGATCAGAGTGTTCAGCATGCCTGTTCCCCCGGCCCTGCCGCCGCCGTCGGGCGGCAGCGTGCCCCTCGTCCGATCCCGGTCACGCGGGAGGGGTCGCCCCCCGCGTGACGCCGGTGATCGCGGCCGTCAGTTGCCGGCATAGGTGACGCCGGTGATCGGCGCCACGACGCGGTTGTAGATCTCGCCGCAGCGGGCGCCGCAGCGCTTCACCCAGTTCGGCAGGATGGTGGAGGTCAGCGTCGTGCGCATCACCTCGGTGTCGGCGGGAACCGGACGGTAGACGCGCATGGGGTTGGCGTCGGGAATGCGGCCGAGCTTGCAGCCGGCACGGTCACCGATGTTGCAGGAAATGCCGTCCTCGGTCTGCTCGAGGCCGAGCTTCCACTGGGCGTCCTCGACCTCCTTCATGGTCGCTTCCATGGCGGCGCGCACCGCCGGGTCGAGGCGGTTCCACCACTGGATGTTCACCACATAGGCGGAGACCGACCAGAAGAGCGGCAGGGCGTAGAGGCTCTGGGTCACTTCGTACCAGCGGGCCGAGTTGCCCGAGCCGGTGCCGGTGATGGCGCAGTCGACGACGCCGCGCTCGAGGGCGCCGTAGACTTCCGGGAAGCCGATGCCGGTCGGCTGGCCGCCGATCTGCGTGACGAAGTCGTTGGAGGAGCCGCCGCCGGTGCGGATGCGCTTTCCGCGCAGATCGGCGAGGCTCGTCACCTGGCCACGGCAGAAGAACTCCTGGGCGGCGAAGGGATACATGACGAGGATGCGGACGCCGAAGCGCTCCAGCTCCTTGTTGACCTCGGGCAGCATGGCGGCGGCGACCTTGCGCGCCTGATCGAGGCTCGGATTGAGGCCGGCGAGATCGACGACGTCGAGCAGCGGCACGTCGCCCGCGACGGTGTTCAGCGGCACGGCGCCGATATCCACCTGCCCCGAGCGGACGAGACGGAGGATTTCCGGGCCGTTGAGGTTGCGCTCGGGCCAGGAGGCGAGCGTCACGCGGATGCGGCCGTTGGACTTGGCGGCGAGGCCGTCGCGCAGCAGCGGCTGGTCGACGCGGGTGAACTGCGGCATGGCCGGGCCGGGCTGGGTGACGATCTGGACGTTCACCGGCGGGCCGGCCGGGACGGCCTGGGCGAGGACCGGCAGGGCGCCGGACAGGGTCAGGGCCACCGCCGTGGCGGCGGTTCGCAAGCGGATCATGGAGGTCTCTCCTTCGTCGATGGGCCGCGCGCGGGCGGCGGTGGTCGGTCGGCGTGGTCTCTGGAGTGTTCTTATTCGGCGGGCGGGTAGTAGAGGAATTCGATCAGCAGACAGCCCTCGTCGCTGAAGAAGGGACCATGGAGGACATGCGGCGGCCTGACGGCATGGGTGCCGAACGGCAACCGCACGGCCTCGGCCTTAGCAGCAAGCGTGCCAATCATCAGGGAGCCGGAGACGATGAAGACCTCCTCGCACCAGTCGTGCGACACCGGATGGTCCACCGCCGCGCCCGCCGACCAGCGGCCGAGCCGTGTGACGGCGCCCTTGCGCGCCTCCGGATCGAGGTGGCCGGAGAGGATCTTCTCCTCGACGCCGACATAGCCCTGGACGGTACGCCAGCCGTCGGGCGCGAGCGCGTCGAAAAACTCGCGATGGATCTTGCCGAAGGCCCCGAAGCCGGGGTGCGGCGTCGGGGCGGGGCTGGTCACAGGGCGGCGATCCGGCTGTTGGTGAGGTCGGTGACCAGCATCGAGCCGGGCGCGTGGGTGATGGCGAAGGGCGGGCGGGCCTGGGCGATGACCGACTGGGGGGTGACGCCGCAGGCCCAGAAGACGGGCAGTTCGTCCGCCTTGACCTCGACGGGGTCGCCGTAGTCGGGCGTTGAGATGTCGCGGATGCCGATGGCCTCGGGCAGGCCGATATGGACCGGCGCGCCGTGGACGGCGGGAAAGCGCGAGGTGATCTGCACGGCGCGGATGGCGTCCGCGGGCTTCAGCGGACGCATGGAGACGACCATCGGGCCGGAGAAGGGCCCGGCCGGGGCGCAGGCGACGTTGGTCCGCCACATCGGCACGGTGGTGTTGCAGCCGATATGGCGCATCGGGATGCCGTCCTGGATCAGGGCCTCCTCGAACGAGAACGAGCAGCCGATGACGAAGGCGACGAGGTCGTCGCGCCAGAATTCGCGGATGTCGGTGGGCTCGGCGACCAGTTCGCCGTCCTTCCAGACACGGTAGCGCGGGATGTCGGTGCGGATGTCGAGATCGGCGCCGAGGGCCGGGACGGTGGGGTCGCCGGGCTCCGACAGGCCGATCACCGGGCAGGGCTTGGGATTGAGGGTGCAGAAGCGCAGGAAATCGGCGGCGAGGTCCTTGGGCAGGATGGCGAGATTGCCCTGCACGCGGCCCGGGGCGAGGCCCGCCGTATGGCCTGTGATGTCGCCGCGGCGGATGGCACGGCGCACCGCCGCGGGATCGCTGACATCGGTAATGCCAGGTGCGCGAAACTGGGCGACAGCCATGATTTTCTCCCGGGAGACGCATCCCTGGGAGAACAGTCCACCATTCCGCTTGCATCCGGTCCAATCCGAAGTTTGGATTGGTTACGATTAATCCAGCTTATCGATTGACGACGGCATGGTGGACTTCAAGGCGCTCGAGACGCTGGTCTGGGTGGCGACCCTCAAGAGCTTCAACCGCGCGGCGGTGAAGCTCCACACGACCCAGCCGGCCGTCTCCCAGCGCATCGCCCAGCTGGAGGCGGAGATCGGCCAGCGCCTGCTGGTGCGCGAGAAGCGCACGGTGGTGGCGACCGATGCGGGGCGGCGGGTCATCGACTATGCCGAGCGTCTCCTGAAACTGCGCGCCGAGATGCTGCATGCGGTGGCGGACCGCACCGCCATCCGCGGCACGCTGAGGCTCGGCGTCGCCGAGACCATCGTCCACACCTGGCTGCCGCGTTTCGTCGAGCGGATGGCCAAGGCCTATCCCGGCCTGGCGCTGGAGATCGAGGTGGACATCACGCCTAACCTGCGCGACCGGCTGGTGGCGCAGGAGCTCGACCTCGTCTTCGCCCTCGGGGCACTGGCGGCGGCGCATCTGCGCAACCTGCCGCTGTCCACCTACCGGCTCGCCTTCCTGGCCGGCCCCGGCCTCTCGTTTCCCCCCGGGCCGCTGGATCTGGCGGCGCTCGCGGCCCATCCGATCCTCACCTTCTCGCGCAACACCCGGCCCTACCTGATCCTGCGCGAGATGTTCTCGGCGCCCGACCTGCCGCCGGTGCGCATCCACGCCTCCTCCTCCATGGCGACGATCCTGCGCATGGCGGAGGACGGGCTCGGCATCGCCGCGGTGCCGGAGGCGATCGCCGGAACGGAACTCGCCGCCGGGCGGCTGCGCTCGCTCCCCACGAGCGTGCCGCTGCCCGAGCTCGACTTCTTCGCCTCCTGGCGCGTCACGCCGGAAGCGGCGACGGTGGAGGCGGTGGCGACGATCGCGCAGGAGGTGGCCGCGCCTCGCGGGCGCTGAGCGGTCAGTCGTGCCGGGGCGTGGCGACGCCCGCCCACATGGGCCCGAGGTCGTCCATCGCAGCCTCGACGCATTCCACCGTGAGGCGGATGGCGCCGCCGCCGGCGAAGACGAGTTCCAGGGTGCCGCCGGGGGATTCACCGCCCTCCGGCTCGAAATGGATGGCGAGCAGCTCCAGCACGGTGTCCTCGCCCTTCGGCACGGCACGGGCCTTGACGGCGGTGACGCGCTCGACGCGCAGGCCGGTGCGGCGGCGCTGGCAGTCGCCGGCCTCGGCGGCGGTCCAGTCGAAGCGGTTGCAGACGAGGGCGAAGCGGCGCTCGCGGGCGAGATAGGCGATGTCGCTGGCCTTGAGGACGGCGTCCTGCAGGTGGGCCGACAGGACCGCGAGGTCCTCGGCGTCGAAGGCGTAGAGCTTCAGCGGTGTGGCGGTCATTGGATTTCTCGCATCCGTCGCCCTATAGGACCTGAAGCGGTCCGAAGTCCATGCGCCTCCGCCCCGGAGAGCATGGCGGGCGGCCGCCGCCGACCACCCCCTGCCCGAGACGATCCATGACCATCCGCGCCCATGTCGGCGACCTGCCCGACCTCCGCCACTACCAGGTCGGCACCGTCGCCATCGACACCGAGACCCTCGGCCTCGTGCCGCAGCGCGACCGGCTCTGCGTCGTCCAGCTCTCGCCCGGCGACGGCACCGCCGACGTGGTACAGATCCGCCCCGGGCAGCCGGCGCCGCCGAACCTGTGTGCCCTGCTGACCGATCCGCAGGTGACCAAGCTCTTCCACTTCGCCCGTTTCGACGTGGCGGTGCTGAAGCACGCCTTCGGGGTGGAGACGCGGCCCGTCTACTGCACCAAGATCGCCTCCAAGCTGGTGCGCACCTACACCGACCGCCACGGCCTGAAGGATCTCTCGCGCGAGCTCCTCGGCATCGACATGTCCAAGGTGCAGCAGAGCTCCGACTGGGCGGCGGAGACCCTGACCCCGGCCCAGCTCGACTATGCCGCCTCCGACGTGCTGCATCTCCACGCGCTGAAGGAGAAGCTCGACGTCATGCTGGCGCGTGAGAACCGCACGGCGCTGGCGGAGGCCTGCTTCGCCTTCCTGCCCACCCGCGCCGCGCTGGACCTCGCGGGCTGGCCGGAGACGGACATCTTCGCCCATTCGTGAACGGCCGCCGGGGGGTGCCACGGGTTGCGGGCGCGCCATGGTGGGGCCATAGAGTCGTGATCAGTGCCGGTGCGGCAGGCGGCGACGCCGGCCCTGCGGGAGGAGAACGGACGGACGATGGCAGCGCGGCGGACGGATGAATGGGACGGGTCCGCCCGGAGCGGCAAGGACGGCAGCGTCGAGCGCAAGGCGGCTTTCAGCCTCGCCTACCGTCATTCGAAGACGGTCCGGCGGCTGCGCGTGCTTGTCCCCGCATCTGCGGTCGTCATCTTCGTCGCGGTGGTCTTCATCTCCTGGTGGGATCCGCTGAAGAGCCTGAACCTGCCCATCTCCGTCGGCGCCGTGTCCATGTCGGGCTCGAAGGTGACGATGGAGGCGCCCCGTCTCACCGGCTACACGGCGGACAACCGCTTCTACCGCGTCACCGCCACGCGCGCCGAGCACGACATCACCCAGGCCAACGTGGTGGCGCTGACCTCCATCGATTCGGAAATGCAGCTGGAGGGGGGCGGCACGGCGCGGGTCGTCTCGGCGACCGGCCTGCTCGACACCAAGACCGGCCGGGTCGAACTCAATCAGGACGTGGTGGTGACGACCTCCAGCGGGCAGACGGGCGAGCTCGGCCATGCGCTGGTCGACACGCGGGCCGGGACGATCGCCTCCAACGGCCCGGTGAAGCTGACGTCGCCGCGCGGCCAGATCGTTTCGGAGCGCATGCAAATTAGTGACAACGGCAAGGTGATCGTGCTTGAAGGCACGGTGCGTGGTAGCTTCACGCCCGAACCGCCCGATCCGACCATCACCGATCTTTCGCAGCCTTCTCCTGCGCCAAGCCGATCCGGAGACTGACCATGACGCTGGCCGGCACCGCCGCGCTCCTTTTCGACAGGCGCCCGCTGGCGGCGGCGCTGCTCGCCGCCGGGCTCTTCGCACCCGTGGCGACGGCCCAGCAGGCCGGAAGCCCCTTCGTCGGCTTCACCCAGAACCGCAGCGACCCGATCAATTTCGAGGCTGACCGCGCCGAGGTCTTCGACACCGAGAAGCGCGCCGTGCTGTCCGGCAACGTGCGCGTCCAGCAGGGCGAATCGACGCTGCAGACCGCGCGCCTGGTCATCTTCTACGAGGACAACGCCGCTGCGGCGGCCGGCCGGCCGGCCACCACCACGCCGCGCCAGGGCGCGGCCCCCAACGCCTCGTCCGAGACGCAGAACGTACGCCGCTTCGAGATGCAGGGCGGCGTCATCGTCCGCTCCAAGAACCAGACCGCGACCGCCGAGCGCGGCTCCTTCGACGCCCGCCGCAACGAGGCGATCATGGAGGGGAACGTCACGCTGACGCAGTGCGACAACATCCTGCGCGGCGCCCGGCTGCACGCCGACCTCACCACCAACCGCGTTCGCATCGACGCCGCGCCCTCGGGCGGCCGCGTCTCCGGCATTCTGCAGGGCGGCGGCGGAGCGGCGCCCGGCGGCGGGGCCAACAACCCCGACTGCACGCCCGCCCGGCCGCAGGCGCGCAGCCCCCGCGGATAGGACAGCCAGCCCCGTGTCCGTCCTCGCGCGTGTCTCCGGCCTCCTGGGACGCCGGCCAGCCCCCGCGGCGGCCGTCGACGACGACTGGCTGGTCAAGGAGATGGCCGCCCAGGTGGCGGAGCTCGACCGTCCGGAGCCCGCTCCGGCGGCGCGCACGCAGGAGGAGCCCCGCTCCGGCGAGGGCGTGATGTCGGTCCACGGCGTCTGGAAGAGCTACAAGGGCCGTGCCGTCGTGCGCGGCGTCAGCCTCGACCTCCGGCGCGGCGAGGCGGTCGGCCTGCTCGGCCCCAACGGCGCCGGCAAGACCACGGTCTTCTACATGATCACGGGCCTCGTCGAGGCCGACAAGGGCCATATCGAGCTCGACGGCCACGACATCACGGCCCTGCCGATGTACCGGCGGGCCCGCCTCGGCATCGGCTACCTGCCGCAGGAGGCCTCGATCTTCCGCGGCCTCAACGTCGAGGACAACATCCGCGCCGTGCTCGAGGTCACCGAGAAGGACAAGGCCAAGCGGGAGCGCGACCTCGACGAGCTGCTCGAGGAGTTCACCATCACGCGGCTGCGCAAGAGCCCGGCCATCGCCCTGTCGGGCGGCGAGCGCCGCCGCCTCGAGATCGCCCGCGCCCTGGCGACGCGCCCCTCCTTCATGCTGCTCGACGAGCCCTTCGCCGGCATCGACCCGATCGCGGTGGGCGACATCCAGAACCTCGTCCGCCACCTGAAGGAACGCGGCATCGGCGTTCTGATCACGGACCACAACGTGCGTGAGACGCTCGGCCTCATCGACCGCGCCTACATCATCCATTCGGGACAGGTACTGATGGAAGGCACGCCGAACGAGATCGTCTCCAACCCCGACGTCCGCCGCCTCTATCTCGGCGAGGAATTCCGCCTCTGACGTTGCGGAAGATGCAGGGGACGCGGTCTTAACCCCTCAGTCATCGGAACCATGGCATGAACCTTGCTGTTCGTGCCGCCAGCCTTCTATGATGCGGCGCAAGAAACCCCGAGGGATGCGCCCGAGACGATGGCCCTGTCAGCCCGACTAGAGCTCCGCGTCGGCCAGTCGCTGGTGATGACACCCCAGCTGATGCAGGCCATCAAGCTCCTGCAGCTGTCGAACCTCGACCTCGTCGCCTATGTCGAGCAGGAGCTGGAGAAGAATCCGCTGCTCGAGCGCGCCGACGCCCCCGAACCCGCCGTCGACGGCGAGGTGCCGGATGCGCCGGCCGCCGCCGATCCGGGCGACGCCCAGGCCGGCGACTGGCTCGGCGACGACATGGGCAACAGCCGCACCGACATCGAAGAGCGGCTCGGCACCGACCTCGAGAACGTCTTTCCCGACGACAAGGGACCGGAGGCGCGGCACGCCGATGCGGCCTCCGATCCGATGACATCGTCCTGGTCGAATGTCGGCTCGGGCGGCAGCGACAACGAGGACTACAACCTCGAGGCCTTCGTTTCCGCCGATCTGTCCCTCGCCGACCACCTGGCGAACCAGCTCACCCTCGCGGTCGAGACGCCGGCCGACCGGCTGATCGGGCAGATGCTGATCGACGCGGTGGACGAGGCCGGCTACCTCACCGTCACCGTCGAGGAGGTCGCCGACCGGCTCGGGGCCGAGATCGAGGACGTCACCAGCGTGCTCGAGGTGATCCAGAGTTTCGAGCCCTCGGGGGTCGCGGCGCGCAATCTCGCCGAATGCCTCGCCATCCAGCTGAAGGACAAGAACCGCTTCGACCCCGCCATGCAGGCGCTGGTCGGCCATCTCGACCTCCTCGGCAAGCGCGACTACCAGGCGCTGAAGAAGATCTGCGCCGTGGACGACGAGGATCTCGCCGACATGGTGGCGGAGATCCGCCGGCTCAATCCGAAGCCCGGCCTCGCCTTCGGCTTCGCGCCCGTCCAGCCGCTGGTGCCGGACGTCATGGTGCGCGCCGGCCCGGACGGCGGCTGGATCGTCGAGCTGAACAGCGAGACGCTGCCCAAGGTTCTGGTGAACCAGAGCTACTACGCCCGCGTCTCGAAGACGACGAAGAGCGACACCGAGAAGACGTTCCTCGCCGATGCGCTGCAGACGGCGACGTGGCTCGCCCGCGCCCTCGACCAGCGGGCCCGCACCATCCTGAAGGTCGCCACCGAGATCGTGCGCCAGCAGGACGCCTTCTTCGCCCTCGGCGTGCAGTATCTGAGGCCGCTGAACCTGAAGACCATCGCCGACGCCATCAGCATGCACGAATCGACGGTGTCGCGGGTCACCTCCAACAAGTCGATCGCCACCACCCGCACCTCGTCGATCGCCAATTCGGAGGTCGGCGGCGAGAGCCACTCGGCCGAGGCGGTGCGCTATCGCATCAAGCAGATGATCGACGCCGAGACGCCCGACGACGTGCTCTCCGACGACGCCATCATGGACAAGCTCAAGGCCTCGGGCATCGACATCGCCCGGCGCACCGTCGCCAAGTACCGCGAGGCGCTGCGGATCCCCTCCTCCGTGCAGCGGCGGCGGGAGAAGCAGGCCATGGCGGTGTGACGCGCGTCGGCATCGCGTCCGCGAAGACC
>LNFH01000248.1 GCA_001464235.1 Rhizobiales bacterium Ga0077556
CCGGCGCCGCAGACCTATTTCCTGCGCCACCAGGACTACATGCGGCCGGGCCAGCACGTGGTCGTCGCCGTCGTCGCCGATTTCGCCGTCGATGCGGCGCTTAACCTCGCCGCCAAGGAAGGCGCGGAGCTGCTGCTGCGCTCCGACAAGCTCGCCGACGAGGAGCGCCGCAAGCTGCCCCCCGGTTTCGAGCTGACCTGGAACCACACGACGCTCCGGGCGCTGCGCGTCGACCCGGCCATCACCTATCTGCAGGTGCTCTATCCCTTCCCGAACCAGGTGGCGCTGTCGGCGAAGCTGGAGGAGCGCTTCGGCGACGAGCTCATCAGCCATCTCGAATTCGTCCGCTTCGACGGCAAGGTGACCTGTTTCGGCCTGCCCATGGTGCGCTTCACCACCGAGGAGCGCCTCGAGGAGATCATGAAGATCCACGAGGACATGGGCGCGCCGATCTTCAACCCGCATCGCTACACGCTGGAGGAGGGCGGCATGAAGCAGACCGATGCCGTCCAGCTCGCCTTCAAGAAGGAGGCGGATCCGCAAGGGTTGCTCAATCCCGGTAAGATGATCGCCTGGGAAGACCCGACCTATGATTACAGCGCCGGCGGAACCTTCCTGTTCAAGGGGCTCGCCGCCGAGGCCGGCAAGGCGTGAGGCTGCGGCGGTCCACCTGATGCGCGTCCTCGTCCTCTACTGCCATCCGAACCCGGAGAGCTATGGCGCGGCGCTGCACGGCGCCGTGGTCCGCAGCCTGACGGCGCGCGGCCACGCCGTGGACGACTGCGACCTCTATGCGGAAGGCTTCGACCCGGTGCTGAGCCGGCAGGAGCGCCTCGGCTACCACGACCTCGCCGGCAACACCGATCCCGTCGCGGACCACGTCCGGCGCCTGCGCGCCGCCGAGGCGCTGGTGCTCGTCTTCCCCGTCTGGAACTTCGGCTTTCCGGCGCTGCTCAAGGGCTATTTCGACCGCGTCTTCCTGCCCGGCGTCTCCTTCGGCCTCGTCGACGGGCGCACCCAGGGCATGCTCTCCAACATCCGCCGCATCGGCGTGGTCACGACCTACGGCGCGACCTGGATGCGGGCGACGCTGATGGGCAATCCGCCGCGCAAGTTCTGCACCCGCTCGCTGCGCGCCATCACCGGCTTCCAGGCTGCCGTCACCTACCGCGCCCATTACGACATGAACCGCGCGACGCCGGCGACGCGCAGCGCCTTCCTGACGCAGGTCGAGGCCGAGTTCGCCGGTTGGTGAGCCGGCTCGGGTATGTCACGCTCCCGTCACCATTGACGGCGAAACATGCGCCGGCTGCCGATGCGCGGCCGTCGGGGCGCCCGTGTCCCGCCGAGGGGGGAATGGCATGACCAGGCCGAAGGACTCCGACAAGGGCTCGCGCGAACCCTACCGCAAGACGATCGGCGCCCATATCCAGCACGCCGCGCGCCTTCACCGCACGCTGGTGGCGCGCAAGCTCACCATCCTCGGCCTCTATCCGGGCCAGGAACAGGTGCTGAAGATTCTCGCCGACGGCGGGGACATGACCATGGGCGAGCTCGCCGCCGCCCTGCGCGTGCGCCCGCCCACCGCCTCGAAGACGGTCGGCCGCCTCGCCGCCCAGGGCCTCGTCGAGCGCCGCGGCGGCGGCTCCGCCGACGGCCGCCTGGTCCAGGTCGGCCTCACCGCCGCGGGGGTGGAGAAGTCGGAGGCCATCGACGACCTCTGGTTCGCCGCCGAGGACGAGATGCTGGCCGACATGGACGGCAAGGACGTCAAGCGCCTGCGCAAGCTGCTGCGCCGCATGGAGAAGAC
>LNFH01000249.1 GCA_001464235.1 Rhizobiales bacterium Ga0077556
CACGAAGCTGAGCCATGATCCATCGCTCACTGACGGCCCTCCGCCATTCCGGACGGGGGGCCGTATCCGTTCCGCAGGGCCTTTCGGCATCGAGGACAGGATGAGCGTCAACAAGTCGGGTCACATCAGGCTGACCTCGCATCCCGGCGCCGGCACGGCGTCACGCTTCAAGATCGCCTGGGGCGCCGCGACGCCGGAAGAACGCGGGCCGGTCGTCGCCACCGTCAACGCCGCCTCCGACCGCAACGCCATCGGCACCCACGGCGGCTCCTACGCTCTCTACCGTGCCCTCGCCGTCTCCGCCGGCGCCCTCAATCCCATCCAGCGGCCGGACCTGACCAACACCCACCCCGTCGTCGACATCGGCCCCTTCCCGCAATGGTGGGAGCCGGGCCGCATCGTCTCGATCGACCCCTTCGGCCACCTCGTCGGCGAGGCCTTCCGCCGCGACATCGCCGAGGGCGTCGACATCCGCCCCTCCATCGCCATCACCAAGGCGCGGCTGACCTTGCCCGAGCTTCAGAACGACATCGGCAAGCGCCTTCCGGCCGACGGCCGCATCGTCCGCGAGAGCGGCGACATCGCCTGCGTGAAGATCGCCATCGACCCCGTCTGGTACCTGCCCGGCATCGCCGAGCGCTTCGGCACCTCGGAGACCAACCTCCGCCGCACGCTCTTCGAGCAGACCGGCGGCATGTATCCCGAACTCGTCACGCGGCCAGACTTCTCGGTGTTCCTGCCGCCGATCGGCAACACCACCGTCTATCTCTTCGGCGACGTGTCCAAGCTCGGCGACCCCTCGACCTTCATTTCCGGCCGCCTCCACGACGAGTGCAACGGCTCCGACGTCTTCGGCTCCGACATCTGCACCTGCCGGCCCTATCTCGTCCACGGCATCGAGGAGGCCGCCCGCGACGCCCAGAACGGCGGCGTCGGCTTCATCGTCTACAACCGCAAGGAGGGCCGGGCGCTGGGCGAGGTGACCAAGTTCCTCGTCTACAACGCCCGAAAGCGCCAGGAGGGCGGCGACCAGGCCGCCACCTATTTCGAGCGCACCGAATGCGTCGCCGGCGTGCAGGACGCCCGGTTCCAGCAGCTGATGCCGGACGTCATGCACTGGCTCGGCATCCGCCGCATCGACCGCTTCATGTCCATGTCGAACATGAAGTACGACGCCCTCGTCGCCGCCGGCATCGACGTGGTGGAGCGCGTGCCCATCCCGGACGACCTCGTGCCCACCGACGCCTCCGTGGAGATGGAGGCGAAGAAGGCCGCCGGCTACTTCACCCCGGAACCCGCGCCCTCGGCGGAGGACCTCGCCCGCGTCGTCGGCCGCAAGATCGAAGACTTCTGATGGTGCTTTTCTTCCCGGCGACGACGGCGCCACGGCACCCGCCCATGCCCCACCCGCACCCTCCCCTCGCTGCGCGAGGAGAGGGAGGCTTTGACGTTCAGCCCACCTTGCCCGGGTTGGGCCTGGCTCGCCCCGCGCGGTTGAAACAGTCGGCCGAAGTCCCCCTCCCCTCGCGTGGGGCATTCCAGGGATCACCGCCTCGGCCGGCCATCCTCCCTCTCCGTCCAGTCTCCCCGGGAGCTCCTCTGATGGCCTTCGCCATGCTCGACGCACCGCGGGCCGCCCGCTCGCTGCTCACCGCCTCGGCCGTGCGCGAGCGCTCGCAGAAGATGCTGGAGCTCGGCATCGACGGGAAGCTGACGGCTTTCACCGTCGCCATGGACCGGCTGCCGGCCGCCGCCGAGCTCGTCGTCGCGGTGATCCGCGCCAACTACCCCGACCTCGTCATTCCCTTCCACGCCCGCTGGCGCCATTTCTGGGCCGGCGGCCGCGACCTCGGCGCCGAACTCCTCGCCCGCATCGCCGATCCCGCGGAGCGCGGCCGCACCGCCTTCGACCTCGCCATCGTCTCGGTCCTGCTCGACGCCGGCGCGGGCATGGCCTGGCGCTACCGCGACGCCGCGACGGGGGCGGAGCTCTCGAAATCCGAGGGCCTCGCCGTCGCCTCCCTGCGCATGTTCGAGGCCGGCGCCTTCGCCGCCGACGGGGTGAGCCCGCGCGCCGATGCGGCGCGGCTCGCCGCGATCACCGCCGCCGACATCGGGGCAGGCTTCCAGGTCGGCCCGGACAATCCGCTGGTGGGCCTCGAAGGGCGTGCCGCCCTGCTCGCCCGCCTCGGCGCCGTTGCCGCGGCCGCCCCCGCCGTCTTCGGCACCCGCGACACGCCGCGGCCCGGCGGCCTCTTCGACCACCTGGCCGCGCAGGCCGACGACGGGCGCCTGCCGGCGACCGCCATCCTCGCCGCCGTGCTCGCCCATCTCGGGCCGATCTGGCCGAGCCGGGTCACCCTCGGCGGCATCGCCCTCGGCGATTGCTGGCACCACCCGCTGATCCCCGCCGGCGACGCCAGCGACGGCCTCATCCCCTTCCACAAGCTCTCGCAATGGCTCTCCTACTCGCTCATCGAGCCGCTGGAGAGCGCCGGCCTCACCGTCACCCATGTCGGCGGGCTGACGGGCCTGCCCGAGTATCGCAACGGCGGGCTCTTCGTCGACATGGGCGTCCTCGCTCTGCGCGATCCCGCAAAGGCGGGCGCCGACAACACGGTGGACGGCGCGCTCGTCGTCGAATGGCGCGGCCTCACCGTGGCGCTCCTCGACGCGATCGCGCCGCTGGTGCGCGAGCGCCTCGGCCTCGCCGCGGAGGACTTCCCGCTGGCCCGCGTGCTCGAAGGCGGCACCTGGTCCGCCGGGCGGCGCCTCGCCCGCGAGAGGCGCGCCGATGGCGGCCCGCCGATCAGGGTCGTCAGCGACGGCACCGTCTTCTAGGATCGCACCAACACCGAGATCGCCTGGAGGGGCGCGCATGAACAAGGTCACCGTCGTCGATCATCCGCTGGTGCAGCACAAGCTCACCCTGATGCGCGACAAGAGCCGTTCCACCAAGGGCTTCCGCCAGCTGCTGCACGAGATCGGCATGCTGCTCTGCTACGAGGTGACGCGCGACCTGCCCCTCGAGATGACCGAGATCGAGACGCCGCTGCAGACGATGATGGCGCCGCAGATCGGCGGCAAGAAACTGGTCTTCGCGCCGATCCTGCGCGCCGGCCTCGGCTTCGTCGACGGCATGCTGGAGCTCGTCCCCTCGGCCCGCGTCGCCCATATCGGCCTCTACCGCGACCCCGCGACGCTCACCGCGGTGGAGTACTACTTCAAGGCCCCCGAGGACGTCGCCGACCGCCTGGTCATCGTCATCGACCCCATGCTCGCCACCGCCAATTCAGCCATCGCGGCCGTCGACCGGCTGAAGGAGCGCGGCGTCGCCAACATGCGCTTCGTCTGCCTGCTGGCGGCGCCCGAGGGTGTCGCCAATTTTCACGCCCATCACCCCGAGGTCGGCATCTGGACCGCCTCCATCGACAGCCACCTCAACGATCACGGCTATATCGTTCCCGGCCTCGGCGATGCCGGCGACCGCATGTTCGGCACCAAATAGGGGACCTCAGGCCCCTCACCCGAGGCGCTCGATCAGGCTCATGGCGGCGAACGGCGCCTTCGGCTTGAAGCCGTTGATCATGAAGACGAAGACGTCGCGCGGCGTGTTCTTGATCCGCCGCTTCGGGTCGAGCCGCGGCAGGTCCCCGGGCAGTCCGCCGGATGCCCAGATGGCGGCATGGCGGGCCCAGTCGTCGAGGATCGCGGGCGGATAGCCGACGGGCTCCTCCTCGCGGGCGCACTGCAGCCGCACATAGACGAAATCGGCGGTGGGATCGAAGAAATAGGGATAGTCCGGCTCGTCGGCAAAGACGGCACCGATACCGTAGCGGTCGAGCAGCGCGGGAAAGTCCGGCGTCATGAAGCTCGGATGGCGCACCTCGACGACATGGCGCAGCGCCATGCCGTCCACCTCGCGCGGCAGCAGCGCGAGGAACGCCTCGAAATCCTCCGGCTGGAACGCCTTCGTCGCCGCCAGCTGCCAGTTGATCGGGCCGAGCTTGTGCCTGAGCCGGGTGATACCGCCGCCGACGAAACGCTCGATGGAGGACCCCGCCTCCGCCAGCACGCGCCGGTTGGTCGCAAACCGCGGCCCCTTCAGGGCGAAAACGAAATCGTCCGGCGTCTCGTCATGCCACTTCTCGAAACTCTCCGGCTTCTGCGTGCCATAGAACGTGCCGTTGATCTCGATCGCGGTCACGTGCCGGCTGGCGTGAGCGAGTTCGGACTTCTGCGCCAGTCCCTCCGGATAGAAGGACCCGCGCCAGGGCTCGAAGGTCCAGCCGCCGATGCCCACCCGAACCGCGCCGCTCTTCGCCATGCATGCCTCCCCGCAACGCCTGATCCTGCCATCGGACCGGGCCCGGCGGTGGCAGGAGCATCGCCACCCGGTGCGCGGCAGAGCCATTCGGTCCGCTCTTGCAACGCATGGCCGGAGGCCTGGGTCCGCATGACCCGATTCCTGTGCCCGGACAGCAAAAAGCCCCGCCGGTTTTCACCGAGCGGGGCTTTCTGAATGTTTGGTTGCGGGGGCCAGATTTGAACTGACGACCTTCAGGTTATGAGCCTG
>LNFH01000250.1 GCA_001464235.1 Rhizobiales bacterium Ga0077556
TCCGTCTCGTGGGTGACGATGAGCACCGTCATGCCCTGCCGGTTGAGGTCCTGGAACAGCGCCATGATCTCCAGCGAGGTGCGGCTGTCGAGGGCGCCGGTGGGCTCGTCGGCGAGCAGCACCTTCGGATTGTTGACCAGCGCCCGGGCGATGGCGACGCGCTGCTGCTGGCCGCCCGACAGCTGCGTCGGCAGGTGGTGGACGCGGGTCGCGAGGCCGACCTTGGCGAGCGCCGCCTCGGCGCGGGTCCGGCGCTCCCGGCGGGCGACGCCGGCATAGACCATGGGCAGCGCCACGTTGGCGAGGGCGTCCTGGCGGTCGAGCAGGTTGAACTGCTGGAAGACGAAGCCGATCTTGCGGTTGCGCACGTCGGCGAGGGCATCGGCCGAGAGGCCCGAGACCTCCTCGCCGTCGAGCACGTAGCGCCCCGCCGTCGGCCGGTCGAGGCAGCCGACGAGGTTCATGAAGGTCGACTTGCCCGAGCCCGAGGGGCCCATGACGGCGACGAACTCGCCCTCGTCCACCGTCACCGACACGCCGGCCAGCGCCGTCACCACCTGGTCGCCGAGCGTGTAGTGGCGGGCGAGGTCGCTGGTGTCGATCAGCGCCATCAGAACATCCGGAAGCCACGGCGGGCCGGAGCCGCCCCGCCCGGGCCCTGGCCGGTGCCGATGATCAGCTCGCGCCCGGGTTCGAGCTCACCGGAGATCACCTCGGTCACCGCGCCGTCGGTGATACCGAGGCGCAGCGCCACCGCCTGCGGCTGGCCGTCGGCCCCCACCACGAAGACGCGGCCGGGCATCCCGCCGTCGGCGCTGCGCGTGCCGTCGAAGCGCGCGCTGATGTCGGCGAAGCCCTTGCGCTGGTCCTCCGTCAGGATGGCGACGATCTTGCGGCCCATCTCGGCGCGGATCTCGCGCACCCGGGTCACCCGCTGGGCGCGGTCCATGGACGGGTCCATCAGGCTGCGGAACTGCGGCCGCGCCTCGGCGACGATGGCGTCGAGCTGTTCCTTCTGCGCCGCGGTCAGCGAAAGCTCGGCCTTCAGCGTCTCGACGAACTCGCCGATCTGGCGGCCGCCGCCCTGCTGCTGGCCACCGCCGCCGGGACCGCGTCCCATGCCGGGGCCGGGCGGGGCGAAGGGATTGGCGGCCGGCGTCGCCGCCGCCGGACGCTCGGGCGCGCCCGTGCCGGCCGGGCGCCAGCGCAGCGCCGCGTTCGGCACGCGCAGGACCCCCTCGCGGCGGTCGGAGATGACCCGCAGCGTCGCGGTCATGCCGGGCATCAGCTCCATGCGCGGGTTCTGGAACGAGATGATGGCAGTGTAGATGACGACGTTCTGCACCGTCTGGGACCCGAGGCGGACCAGCCGCACCTCGCCGCGGAATTCGCGACCGGGATAGGCGTTGACCGAGAAGGTGACCGTCTGTCCGCTGCGCACGCGGCCGACGTCGGCCTCGTCCACGTTGGCGTAGATCTCCATCGAGCGCAGGTCTTGGGCCACCAGGAACAGCGTCGGTGCCTGCAGCGAGGCGGCCACCGACTGTCCCAGCTCGACCTGGCGCTGCACCACCGTCCCGTTCACCGGCGAGCGGATCTCGGTATTGGCGAGGTCCACCTCGATCTGCCGCACCACCGCCTCGCGCTGGGCGATCTGCGCGTCGATCGTGCCGATCTGGGCCTCGGCCACCCGCAGCGCCGCCTCGATGGAGCGCTTGGAGGCCTCCGCCGAGGCGATCTGCGCGCGCGCCGAATCCCGCCCGGCACGCTGGCCCTCGGCATTGGCCCGCGCCGTGTCGATCACCGCCTGCGCCACCGCGCCGCGGGCGCCGAGCTCGCGCTGGCGCACGAAGTTGCGCTCGGCCTCTGCGAGTTGGGCCTCGACCTGCGCGAGCTTGGCGGTGGCATCGAGGCGCACGGCCTCCGCCCTGTTGATCTCCGAGCGGGCCTGCTCGATCTGGGCGAGCTGCACTTGGCGCGCCGCGCGCACGTTGGCGAGGTCGGCGCGCGCGCCGTCGAGCCGCGCCTTCACCTGCGTCGGGTCGAG
>LNFH01000251.1 GCA_001464235.1 Rhizobiales bacterium Ga0077556
GACGGGGCAGATCCTCCACGCTTCGGCGGGCCTGCCGCAATGCCTCGACGCGGTGAAGGCGGAGTACGATGAGCTGATGGCCGAGGCGGCCACCCACAACGCCAAGGGCGGCCGCACCGCCCGCGGCGTCGGCGTCGCCTGCATGTGGTACGGCTGCGGCAACACCTCCATGTCCAACCCGTCGAAGATGCGGATCACGCTCACCCGCGACGGGCGGCTGACCTTCCTCAACGGTGCGGTGGATATCGGCCAGGGCTCGTCCACCGTGCTGCTGCAGATCGCGGCCGATGCGCTGGGACTGCCGCCACAGGCCTTCGGTTTCGTCATCGGCGACACCGACAGGACGTTCGACGCCGGCAAGACATCCGCCTCGCGCCAGACCTTCGTTTCGGGGAACGCCGCCAAACTCGCGGGCGCGGACCTGCGCGCCAAGATCCTGGCGCTGGCCAATGCCGGCCCCGCCGCGCGGCTCGCGCTCGACGGTGACAGGCTGACCGTGGAGGACGGCGAGGCGAGCCGTGTCATCGACCTGGCCACGCTCGCCGCCGACGCGGCCGGCATCGTGCTGATGGGCGACGGCGAATACGATCCGCCCACCACCGCGCTCGACGCCAAGGGCCAGGGCATCCCCTACGCCACCTATGGCTTCGCCGCGCAGGTGGCGGAGGTGGAGGTCGACCGGCTGCTCGGCACGGTGAAGGTGACGCGCATCGTCGCGGCGCACGACGTCGGGCGCGCCATCAACCCGACGCTCACCGAGGGCCAGATCCACGGCGGCATCGCGCAGGGTCTGGGGCTGGCGCTGATGGAGGAATACCTCCCGGGGCGCACCGAGAACCTGCACGACTACCTGATCCCGACCGCGGGCGACATGCCGGAGATCACCATCCATCTCGTCGAGGACACCGAGCCCGAGGGTCCGTTCGGGGCCAAGGGCGTCGGTGAGCCGGCGCTGGTGGCCACCGCCCCCGCCATCCTCGGCGCCATCCGCCACGCGGTGGGCGTGCGCATGACGGAGGTGCCCGTGCTGCCGCACAAGCTGTGGGCCGCGATGCAGGGCCAGAGGGAGGCGGCGGAATGAGGACGTCTTCGTCGGCGCTTTCGATCCATGCCCCACCCGCACCCTCCCCGCTGCACGGGGAGGGTGACTTCGGCGTTTCCACCTCTTCTCAGAGGATGGGCCAGGCGCGACCGATCCCGACCAATCGCGACGCCGTGGTCCCCCTCCCCGCGCCAGCGGGGAGGGTCAGGGTGGGGCATGCCTCATCCAGCGCCCCCCCACGACCGCGCACATCACCCCATCCCAGGAGGTCGCCATGACCGCCACTGACCATCTCTCGCTCGAGGCGCGCTCGAAGAAGTTCGGCGCCGCGGAAGGGGACGGCATCCTGCGCTGCGACGCGTGCCCGGTCCTGTGCCGCATCCGCCCGGGGCGGGCGGGCGCCTGCTCGCGCTATGCCAACGAGAACGGCCAGCTGGTGCGCACCGACCCGGTCGTGCTGCTGGCGAAGACCGCCGAGGACGGCGGCAGGCTGGTGGAGTTCGGCAAGAACGACTGGGACGGCCAGGTGCTCGATCCCTCCCGCACCTTCGTCACCGCCATCGGCGCCGGCACCACCTATCCCGACTACAAGCCGGCCCCCTTCATCGTCTCGGCCGTGCACGAGGGCGTCGACACGGTGACCGTCGTGACCGAGGGCATCTTCAGCTATTGCGGCGTCAAGGTGAAGATCGACACCGACCGGCACCTGGGACCGGAGGCCGCGCCCATCCGCGTCGGCGGCGAGCAGGTCGGCCACGTGACGACGGCCGAGTACGGCTCCCAGATGCTCTCCATCGGCGGTGTGCGGCACCTCACCGGCGGCTCGAAGAAGGAGGGCAACGTCACCTGCGAGACGATGCTGAAGCTCTGCGCCGGCGAGTCGGTGACCATGGTGATCGACGGCGGCCATGAGGTCGTCGTCGCAGCGAACCAGGCGCCCATCGTCGACGGCAAGCCCGAGCAGCGGATGCGGGTGGGCTGCGGCTCGGCGACCGTCGGCATCTTCGCCAAGCAGTGGCTCGGCCATGTCGACGAGGTCATCGTCGTCGACGACCACATCACCGGCGTGCTGACCGAGCACCAGGCGGGCAAGGTGCTCGACATGCGGCAGGCGGGCATCCGTGTGCGCGGCCGCAAGTCGACCCCGGGCCGCTATTTCCAGGTGGCCAATCCCGGCATCGGCTGGGGCGGCACGGACATCGAGGACCCGCTGTCGATCATCCAGAAGATCGACCCGGCGGTGGCCTGGCCGGGCCTGCGGCTGCTCCTCACCTCCACCACCGGCGAGCATTTTCTCTACTGCGTGCTGGACGAGAACCTCGTGCCGGTGCCCGCCCCCATCCCGGAAGCGGTGATGAAGGTGGTCGACCGCATCGGCGAGAATTGCGAGCCCTCGCTCTGCACCGTGCTGTTCATGGCGGGCGCGGGCGGGAGCCTTCGGGCCGGCGTCACCGAGAACCCGGTGCTGCTGACGCGCTCCGTCGCCTCCGGCGAGACGAAGGTCACCATGGGCGGCGCGCCGGTCTATCTGTGGCCGGGCGGCGGCATCACCGTCATGGCGGACGTGACGAAACTGCCGAAGAACGCCTTCGGCTACGTGCCGACCCCGGCCATCGTGGCGCCGATCGAGTTCACCCTGCCGCGCGCCCTTTACGAGCAGCTCGGCGGCCACATGGACGACGTCGTCTCCATCGACGACATCCTGCGGGACGTCGCCCCGCAGGCGCGCATCGACGGCTGGATCGAGGGCAATCCCTGGCCCTTCCCGGAGAAGCGCCCATGACGGCCAAGCGAGCCAAGCGCGCGGGCGAGACGCCCGGAGACAAGCCCTATGTGCTCGAGGAGCAGATCGGCTTCCTGATCCGGCGCGCCCACCAGCGCGCCAGCGCCATCTTCGAGCAGGTGATGGACGGGCTCGACGTGACGCCGGTGCAGTACGCGGCGCTCGCCAAGCTGCACGATCTCGGCCCCACCTCGCAGAACCAGCTGGGGCGGATGGTCGGCATCGACCCCGCCACCATGTTCGGCGTTGCCGGCCGCCTCGCCAAGCGCGGTCTCGTTTCGCCCTCGGTCGATCCGAACGACGCGCGGCTCGTCCTCCTCGAGCTGACCGCGAACGGCCGCGAGATCGTCGAGGCCATGAAGGCGCGCGGCCCGGAGGTTTCGGCGCGCACGCTCGAGCCGCTGTCGGCGGAGGAAGCCGAGACGCTGCTCGCCCTGCTCGGCCGGATCGGCTGACCATGTGGGACGCGCCCTCCGTCCAGCGCCTCGACGGCGACCGGCTGCATCTGCAGCACGGACCCATCGACGTGGTGCTCAGGGCCTGGGGCGCAGCGAGCGCGGTGCGCGACGCCTACGAGGCGGCGATCGCGCGCTTCGGCACCATCCTTCCGGAGCTCGCCGGCGAGCTCGTCGCGCTGCGCAAACCCATGGCGGAGCGCCCCGAGGTGGAGACGCCGGTGGCAAGGCGCATGGTCGCGGCCTGCCGGTCCCATGCGGGGCTTTTCGTCACGCCGATGGCGGCGGTGGCCGGCGCGGTGGCGGACGAACTGATGGAAACGATGGTGACGGCGGCACCCCTCGACCGCGCCTTCGTCAATGACGGGGGCGACATCGCCATCCACCTGACCGAAGGGGAAACGCTGGAGGTGGCGGTGGCAGCCGACTTCTCCGGCGGCGCCATCCCGGCGATCAACGGGCGCATCACCCTGACCGAGCGGGACGGCATCGGCGGCATCGCCACCTCGGGCGCGCAGGGACGCTCCTTCTCGCTGGGCATCGCCGATTCGGTGACCGTGCTCGCCCGCGACGCCGCGACGGCCGATGTGGCGGCGACGCTGATCGCCAATGCCGTCGACGTCGACGATCCGCTGATCCGCCGCAGCCCGGCCCGCGCCCTCGATCCCGACAGCGACCTCGGCGACCACCTGGTGACGATGGCGGTGGGGCCGCTGGCGGCGCCGCAGATCGCCGCCGCGCTGGAGGCCGGCCGCGCACGCGCCGAGCAGTTCCGCCGGCGCGGCCTCATTCTCGATGCGGCCCTCATGCTCCAGGGCCAGGCCCGCATCCTCGGACCAACACGCAGCCTCAGGGAGATGAAACCATGACCATCGACGTCCGGAAGATCGTCGTCGGCGTCGAGGAGGTCCGCCACGACGGCGGGCCGAAGCTCGACAGGCCCATCCTCAAGGGCTGGATCGCCGCGGTACTGAAGAACCCCTATGCCGGCCGCTATGTGGAGGACATCCAGCCGACGATGGAGGCGCTCAAACCCCTCGGCCTCGAATGCGCGACGAAGCTTCTGAAGGCGCTGGGCGGCGACACCGCGGCCATCGAGGCCTATGGCAAGGGCTCGCTGATCGGCTCGGCGGGCGAGCTGGAGCACGGTGCGCTCTGGCATGTGCCCGGCGGCTACGCCATGCGCGAGCTTCTCGGCGAAGCGCTGGCCATCGTCCCCTCGATGACCAAGGTGGGCCCGCTCGGCGCCATCCTCGACGTGCCGATCCACCACCGCAACGCGGCCTACGTGCGCTCCCATTTCGACGGTGTGACGCTGATGGTGCAGGACAGCCCTCGTCCCGACGAGATCCTCTTCGCCCTCGCCATGACCACCGGCGGGCGGCCGCATCCGCGCATGGGCGGGCTGACGCAGGACCAGATTTCCAAGCGCGACGGCCAGAGGTGAAACGCCAAACTGATACACGTCATGATTGCGTATTGTACGGCTATTCCGTATGATAGCTTATGGCGTCGTCGCTCGACTTCGACTGGCATGACGGCAAGGCGGCGGCAAACGTCGCCAAGCACGGTTTCAGTTTTCCTGAAGCCGTTGACGTGTTTGCCGACCCCGAGCGGATCGACTTCGACGTCACACGGCCAACCGATGGCGAGGATCGACGGAAGACGGTGGGCATGCTCGACGGGCGTCTGATGACGGTCGTCTATACGCTCCGAGGGGCCATCCACTGGATTATCTCGGCGAGGCGGGCCAACCGGACGGAGGCGAAGCGTTATGGTGAAGGTTAGGCTGATCATCGACCCCAGCAATCCGCCGAAGATGTCGGCCGAGACCCGGGCCCACCTCGACGCCATGACGCCGGAGGAGATCGAGCAAAACGCGATCGACGATCCCGACAACCCGCCTTCGACCGAGGAGGAACTGGACCGCGGCGTCGCCGGCCGGCGCGTCCGGCTGCTGCGCCAGTCGCTGAACCTCAGCCAGCCGGCCTTCGCCGAGCGCTACCGCATCAATCTCGGCCGTCTCCGCGACATCGAGCAGGGCCGCACCATGCCGGACAGCGCCTTCCTCGCCTACATCACCGTCATCGAGACCGAGCGCGAGGCGGTGGACCGGGCGCTGGCCTCCTGACGGCAGGCTCAAGCCTGCTCCCCGGCAGGGCCTCTGGACCGGACGGGCCGGCTGTCTCTATGGAGGGGCACCCGTCTCTCGCGTGAGCCTGCCTATGTCCTCCCAGACCGATCTCGCCGGCCTCCTCGTCGTCTCCGTCGAACAGGCGGTGGCGGCGCCCTATGCCGCCTCGCGCCTTGCCGATGCGGGTGCGCGCGTCATCAAGATCGAGCGTGACGAGGGCGACTTCGCCCGCCGCTACGACAAGGCGGTGGACGGCGAGAGCGCCTATTTCGTCTGGCTGTCCTCGACCTCAAGGATGCCGGGGACCAGGCCGTCCTGGCGGCGATGGTCGGGAAGGCGGACGTGTTCATCCAGAACCTCGCGCCCGGCGCCCTGAAGCGCATCGGATTCGACATGGAGACGCTGCGCAAGCGTCACCCGCGCCTCATCACCTGCTCCATCTCCGGCTATGGCGAGGAAGGGCCCTGGCAGCACCTCAAGGCCTATGACCTTCTCGTCCAGGCCGAATCGGGCCTCTCGGAGATCACCGGCGAGGGCGATTCGCGCGCGCGCGTCGGCGTCTCGGTCTGCGACATCGCCGCCGGGATGACCGCCTACCAGGCGATCCTGCAGGCCCTCATCGGCCGCTCCATCACCGGCGAGGGCCGCCACATCGCCGTGTCGCTCTACCACGCCCTCGCCGACTGGATGAACGTGCCCTATCTCCAGTATGCCTATGGCGACATCTACCCCCCGCGCTCGGGCCTCAACCACCCGACCATCGCGCCCTACGGCGCCTACCCCTGCGCCGACGGCAAGGCGATCCTCTTCTCCATCCAGAACGAGCGCGAATGGGTCTCGTTCTGCGAGAACGTCCTGGGGAACGCGTCCATCGCCTCCGATCCGCGCTTCGACGCCAACGTGAAGCGTGTCGCCAACCGCGGGGCGCTCGACGCCATCATCCTCGCCGCCTTCGCGCGCCATCCGCGCGAGGCGGTGGTGGAGATGCTGGAGAAGGCCAAGGTGGCCTATGGGCGGGTCTCCTCGCTGGACGACCTCAAGGTCCATCCGCAGAACCGCTACATGGAGGTGGACACGCCCGCCGGCCGCAAGCGCATGCTGGCGCCGGGCGCGCTGCACGACGGGACCATCCCGCAGTTCGGCCCGGTGCCGGCGCTCGGCGAGCACACGGGGAAGGTGAAGGCCGAATTCGGCGGCTGATTGAATTGGACCATTGATTGGACTATCTTCTAGGCTGCTTCGAGGAGGCAGCGATGAAGGTGTCCGTCAGTGATGCGAAGGGTCAGCTGACCGATCTCGTTCGCCGCGCGGAAGCCGGCGACGAGGTGATCCTCACACGCCATGGCCAGCCGGCCGTCCGGCTCGTCCCGGTCGCCCCGAAGCCTTCAATGGAGGAGCGCCGGGCTGTGCTGGATGCGGTGCGCGCGGCGGCGAGGCGGCGGAATACTGCAGGCCCCTCCGCGGCGCGGAGCCAGGACTTCCTGTACGACGATGACGGCCTTCCCGAATGATCGTGGTCGACACCTCCGCCCTCGTGGCCGTGCTTCTCGATGAACCCGGTGCGGAAGCCTGCGCGGCCATTCTCCAGACCGAAGAGGAATGCCTCATCAGCGCGGGCACGCTGGCCGAGGCGATGATCGTGGCGGAACACCGGGGCGCCGCCGCCGAGCTCATGACCATGTTCGATGGTCTCGCCCTGGAGGTCGTCCCGGTCACGACGGCCACCGCACGCGCTGTCGCTGCCGTCTACCGGCGGTTCGGCAAGGGATTTCACCCGGCCGCGCTCAACTTCGGCGATTGTTTTGCCTACGCCCTGGCACGGGAACGGGCCTGCCCGCTGCTCTTCGTCGGGAACGACTTCAGCCGCACCGACGTCACACCGGCCATTTCGCTATAGGCATCAACCCGCCGCCGTCGCTTCCCAGCCGCCGGTGGTGCGGGAGAAGAGGATCGGCGTCGCGTTGCGGCGCAGCTCGGTGTGGAGGTCGACGCCGGTGAGGGCGGCGAGCACCAGCAGCACGCCGCCGTGGGAGACGATCAGCAGGTCGCCCTCCGGGTCGTCCTCCAGCGCCATCCAGCGCGACAGGGCGTGGCCGGTGCGGTGGACGAAGGTCGCGAGGCTCTCGCAGGCGGGCGGATCGACGCGCCAGTCGAGCGTACCGACCGGCGTGCCGAAGAGGCCCATATACATGCGCTCCTGCAGGGCGGCGTCGGGCTCCGGCACGATGTCGCGGCCGTCGGTGACGACGGCGGCCGTGCGCCAGGCGCGCATCATCGGGCTCGCGGCGACGCGGCTGATCGAGGCGAGCGCCAGGATGGAGGCGGCCTCGGCGGCCTGGGCCTCGCCGGCCGGGTTCAGCGGCGTGTCGGGAAACTGGTAGATGCCCTTGCGGTTGCCCTCGGTCTCGCCGTGGCGCAGGAAGATCAGCCGGGACAGGCGCGGGCGGAATGGCACCGCGCGGACATAGTCCTGGATCGCGTCGTAACCGAGCGTCGGGGCGACCTGGGTCGGTGTTCCGCTGGCCAAGGGGCATCTCCTCGAAAATCGGGCGTTGGCATGGACCAGCCCGGCGGCGATGTCAAAGGGCGGCACGCCGCCATCCCCTGTTCTCCCCCTCGCCTTCGGGCGGACCTTCGGCTAGTCAGGGGCCATGACGACCGCGACGCAGCGCCCCTCCATCCGTGACCGCATCCGCCCGATCGAGACCGGCGAGACCGTGCTGTCGGCGCATTTCCTCGGCGCCGAGGCCGTGCTGGCGCTCGCCTCCGGCGAGATCATCCTCGCCGGCGACACCGACCGCCGCCTGCAGCTGCACGAAGGCGGCATCCTGGACGCGGTCTCAGACGGCTCGGTCCTGCTGACCGGCGGCGACGACGGACTGGTGCTGGCGCTCGACCGCAAGGGAGATCTGCGCCGGATCCACGACAGCGGCGGCACCTGGATCGACCGGGTGGCGCTCGGCCCCAATGGGGCGATCGCCTGGAGCGCGGGGCGCAAGGCCTTCGTCGCGCAGGCCAAGGGCGAGCCGATCAGCCTCGCGCTCCCCTCGGCGGCGGGCGGCCTCGCCTTCTTCCCCAAGGGGCTCCGCCTCGCCATCGCCCACTACAACGGCGCGACGCTCTGGTACCCGAACGTCAAGGGCGAGCCGGTGAAGCTCGAGTGGAAGGGCTCGCATCTCGGCGTCACCGTCAGCGCCGACCAGCGCTTCGTCGTCACCACGATGCAGGACGCCCAGCTCCACGGCTGGCGCCTCGAGGACGGCCAGCACATGCGCATGTCGGGCTATCCCGGCAAGGTGCGCTCCTTCTCCTGGACGCTCGGCGGCAAGTTCCTGGCGACGTCCGGCGCGAGCGAGGCGATCCTCTGGCCCTTCTCGGGCAAGAACGGCCCGATGGGCGCCACCCCCACCATGATCGCGCCGGCGGCAAAGGCCGGCATCAACCGCAGGCCCCCGTGGTCGCCGCGGGCTTCGCCGACGGGCTCATCCTGCTCTGCCGCATCGAGGACGGCGCCGAGATCCTGATGCGCGAGCCGGACGGCGATGCGGTCACCGCGCTCGCCTGGCGCGCCGACGGCAAGGCCGTCGCCTTCGGCACCGAGGGCGGCAAGGCGGGCCTCGCCACCCTCTGACGGCTCAGGCCGCCGGCGGAGGCACCGCGGCGCTGCGCGCCTGGGCGATGCCGAGGACGCGCTGGTAGACACGGCCCACCACCAGCAGCACCAGGCCGAGCCCGATGAAGGACAGGGCGCGCCACAGCCCGGTCAGCCCGGCCATGTCGACGAGGAAGACCTTCAGCACGGCGAGCGCCACCATGGCTGCTGACGCAAGGCGCAGCGTCCGGCTGCCGAAGGCCGCGCCGGCGCCCAGCAGCGCGATGCCCACCACCAGCCAGACCGCGGAATAGGCGTAGAGCTCGCCGTCGCCGATGCCCCAGAAGGACACCTCGCCGCGGGCCAGCATGGCCACGGTGATGTTCAGATAGTTGACCAGCATGGCGAGGCCGATGAGACCCATGACCCGGCTCTCCATCGCCCGGCCGGCGCGCCGTTCCAGCAGCGCCGAGGCCGCGGCGAGGACCGCGCCGAGGCCATATCCCAGCAGCGCCCAGTTGACGACCGGATGGGGCCCGACGTCGGTTCCGGTGATCCAGGGGTTGAAGGCGAAACCCATCACCACGGCGATCCAGGCCCAGGAGGCGTAACGGACGACGAGGACGGCGTTGTCCCAGAACACCCCGCTGCGCATCGCGCCGAGACGCGACAGGCCGAGGCCGAAGGCGAGCATGGTGACGGTGTGCGTCGCCGCCTCGGGGAAGCGCATGGGGGCGGCGAAGAGCCGGAGGCCGTGCGCGCCGAAGGCGTGGCGGACCTGGACGATCAGCAGGAGCGCGGAAAAGACCAGCGCGAGAGCCTCGAGGATGCCGACGGGCGTATCCTCGCCGCGCCGCCGGCGCAGCATCCAGGCCGCCGCGGCGGCGCTCAGCGCGGGCAGCCCGTAGCCGGGCAGCAGCCAGTTGAAGACCACCGCCTCGCCGACGTCGAAGCCGTTGATGGCCGGGTCCCAGACGACGCGCAGGAGCACGCCGCAGCC
>LNFH01000252.1 GCA_001464235.1 Rhizobiales bacterium Ga0077556
GGTGGGGCAATGTCCAACCGGCCCGTCCCCGAAGAAGACCCCCCACCTCTCCCGGCGGGGAGAGGTCGACGAGCGCAGCGAGGCGGGTGAGGGGGCGGATGCAAGCAATGCCCCACCCGCACCCTCCCCTCGCTCCGCGAGGAGAGGGGGACTTCGACCTCCCGCCCTCTCACAGTCCGCACCTCCAAGCCCGACCGCATCAATGGGCCCGACCGCACAGCGGCAGCTTGCAGGGACGACGACGCTATTATCGCAGAGACGGGACGCTCGAGACCCCCTCCCCGCGCCAGCGGGGAGGGTAAGGGTGGGGCAATGTCCAACCGGCCCGTCCCCGAAGAAGACCCCCCACCTCTCCCGGCGGGGAGAGGTCGACGAGCGCAGCGAGGCGGGTGAGGGGGTGAGCCATCGACGAAGAGCCTTGGCCCCCTCACCCCCCCTTCGTCCCCGCCGGGGAGAGGTGACGAAGTGTTCCGCATACCGCCTGCACTTCACCCGACCCGGCAGGTTCCCCGTCATCCTCCGGGCGCATTTCCCCAACCTGACCGAAATCTTATCCTGTAGCGTGACGCTGGGGATAACTTTCCGCCCCAACCCAGGCGACGCCTGGCCTTGCGCCGAAATCTATCCCACCTCGCCCAGGTCCAGGACCACCTTCTGCAGGGCGGGATCGTCGGGGTCGGCGCCGATGCGGAACCCGAGGTCCCGGGCCAGCGCCAGCATGCGGACGTTCTCCGCCAGAACCTGCCCGTAGATCCGCCGGGTGCCCTGCTTGCGGCCATAGGCGATGATCATCTTCATCAGCGACAGGCCGAGGCCGCGGCCCTGCTGGTCGGAGCGCACGAAGATCGCATATTCGGCGTTCTCGTTGTCCGGATCGGCATGGAGGCGGACCGCGCCGAGCATGTCGCCCCCCGTCGGGTCGAGGGCCACGAGCACCATCGAGCGGGCGTAGTCGATCTGGGTGAGGCGGGCGATGAAGGCGTGGGAGAACTCCTTCACCGGGGCGAAGAAGCGCTGGCGCACGTCGTCCGGGTTCACCCGCTCGAAGAACGAGCGGAACAGCTGCTCGTCCTCCGGGCGCACCGGGCGGACCTTGCAGGCGAAGCCGCTCTCGGTGACGAGGTCCTGCTCCCACTCCTTCGGATAGGGCCGGATGGCGAACCGCGGGTGGCCGCCGCGCACCAGGCCCCTGGCCTTCGGCGCGCCGACCGCGATGCGGGCGTCGAGGGCGAGGATGCCCGAGGCGTCCGCCAGCAGCGGGTTGATGTCGATCTCGGCCACCTGCGGCAGGTCGGCGGCGAGCTGCGACAGCCGCACCAGGATCTCCGCCACCTTCGGCGTGTCCACCGGCGGCACGTCGCGATAGCCCGCCATCTGTCTGGAGATGCGGGTGGCGGCGATCATGTCCCGGGCGATGCGCATGTCGAGGGGCGGCAGCGCCAGGGCGCGGTCCTTGATGAGCTCCACCGCCTTGCCGCCGCGGCCGAAGAGCATCACCGAGCCGAAGGTCGGATCGTCCGCGAGGCCGGCGATGAGCTCGATGGCGCCGGGCCGGTGGATCATCGGCTGGATCATGACGCCGTCGATCCGCGCCTTCGGCATGGCGGCGGCGACGCGGGCGAGCATCTCGGCGACCGCCGTCTCCACCGCCTCCCGCGTGGCGAGCCCGAGCCGGACCCCGCCGACGTCGGACTTGTGGGTGATGTCGGGCGACAGGATCTTCACGGCGATGGCCTGGCCGGCCTTGAGGAAGGGTTCGGCGAGGTCCGCCGCCTCGCCTGGCGAGGCCGCCGCGGCGATCGGCACGGTGGGGATGCCGTAGGCGGTGAGGATGCGGTCGACGAGGATCGGGTCGAGCCAGCGCTTCCTGGCCTTCACCGCCGCGTCGAGCTCGGCGCGCAGGGCGGCGAGGTCTTCCGGCGAGACGATCTCGGCGTTCTCCGGCGTCTCCATCAGCGCGTCCTGGCCGCGCCGGTAGCGCACCATGTGCATGAAGCCGCGCACGGCCTCCGATTCGGTCGGATAGCTCGGCAGGCCGGCCTTGGCGAAGAGGTCGGTGGCCGCCTCCTGGTCGCCGAGCCAGACGGTGAAGACCGGCTTCATGCGCCCGCCGCGGGCCTTGCGGTCATTCACCACCGTGGCCACCGCCTCGGCGGCATCGAGGCTCGGCAAGAGCGCCGTCGGGCAGTTCATCACGAGGACCGCGTCGACCTCGCGGTCGTCGAGCGCGGCCTCCATCGCCGCGGCGTAGCGGGCGGCGTCGGCGTCGCCGATGATGTCGATGGGGTTGCCGCCCGACCAGGTCGGCGGCATGGCGGCGTCGAGCTTCGCCTTCGTCGCCTCGCCGAGCCCCGCCAGCCGGCCGCCGTGGTCGATGAGGGCGTCGACCGCGAGCACGCCGAGCCCGCCGCCGTTGGTGACGATGCCGAGGCGGTCGCCGGAAAAGGCCGGATAGCGCGACAACGTCTCGGCGGCGGCGATGAGCTCGTCGAGGTCGTTGACGCGCACGAGGCCGGCGCGCGCGAAGGCGGCGGCGTAGACGTCGTCGGCGCCCGCGAGCGCGCCCGTGTGCGACTTCGCCGCGCTCGCCGCCGCGAGGCTGCGGCCCGATTTCAGGACGATGACCGGCTTCGAGCGCGCGGCCGC
>LNFH01000253.1 GCA_001464235.1 Rhizobiales bacterium Ga0077556
TGAGCATCTTGTTGGCCATCGGATGAGCTCTTGTGTGTTGGGACGACCGCTCGCGCCGGCCCGACAGGGCCCCGCTCGGCGAGGAATGCCGGGTCGGCGCCGACATGGCGCCGGCGCACGGCCGTCAATGCTGTGGAAAGGAAGGGGGTAGGGCCGGACGGAAGGCAGACGGCGGGGCGGCGAGCGAAAGCGGTGGAACCGCTCGTTCGTCCTGACCCGATAACCGTCGATGCCGGCATGCCGTACACCCGTGAACGTGACGTGCCGCAAGACAGATGCGGCGCAGGGGCACGGTCGTCTGGGCTCCGGGAGAAACCTGAACGGAGCGCGTGTCGGACGGGGAAGTCGCGGAGCCGGATCCTGATCACCGGCGCCAGTCGCGACTCGCCACCCTCGGGCTCACGAACCATGCTGCAGGGGTTGTAACGGCGCGAGGGGCCGATTGGCAAGCCGGATAAGGGGGGAGGGGGCGTGTCACCCCCGCCCTCCGGCCTTACCCGTCGCGTCAGCCCGCCAGCACGACCACCGGCGTTCCGATCCGCACGCGGTCATGCAGGTCGATGATGTCGTGGTTGAAGAGGCGAATGCAGCCCGACGACACCGCCGTGCCGATGGAAGAGGGCACGTTGGTCCCGTGCAGGCGGTACATCGTGTCCCGGTTGCCGCGATAGAGGTAGAGGGCGCGGGCACCGAGCGGATTGTTGATGCCGCCGGGCATGCCGCCGGCATAGCGCGCGTTGCGGGGGTCGTAGCGGATCATGTTCGCCGTCGGGGTCCAGTTCGGCCAGGAGCCCTTGCGCCCGATCACGGCGCGGCCGTGCCAGAGCGCGCCCTGCCGGCCGACGCCGACACCGTAGCGCACCGCGGTGCCGCGGCCCGTGACGAAATAGAGATGGCGCTCGGAGGGCCGCACGACCACGGTGCCGGGAGCCTCGCCGCCGCTATAGGCCACCGTCTGGCGCAGCCAGCGCGGATTGACGCCGGACGTGTCCATCGCCGGGAGCGTCACGCGCCCTTCCGTGACGGTGCCGTAGGCGCCCGACCCGCCGCCCGCCGTGGTGCAGGCGGTGGTCAGGATGGCGGGAGCGGCCAGCACGAAGAACCGTCGCGACAGCCGCAGCGGTTCGCCGCCGGTCGCGGTGGAGGGGGACGCGGCACTCTCGAAGTCGTTCTGCATCACTGCGTTGCCCTGCGCTGAGTCGTGGTTAACCCGAATGCTAGACGTGACCTGTTCGCGAAAAAGCCGCAATCACGAAGCCGCGAGAAGGCTCGGCTTCGGGCGCCGTGGACTCTCCGCTGTTGCCCATTTCCCACAGTCCGGAGGGCCTGGAACGCCTGCCGTTGAAGGGAAGGTCACAGCGTCGCCGCAATGGACGGGGATGGAGGCGAGGTGATCGCCGACAGCGGACAGGGCTCTTCATGATCAGGCTGCAACTCGTTCCCCACTACGGCCTGGGGCCGCTCAAGCTCGGCGCCGCCCGCGCCGCGGTTCGGGCGGCTGCGGCGTCGGCGGGCCTCGCCGCCGGCGAGACCCATGCCGAATCCGATTCCTTCGCCGAGGACACGGTCCAGGTCGACTATGACGAGGCCGGCCGCGCCCGCTTCATCGGCATCGCGCCGCTGCCGGCGGTTCACCGCGCCGTGCTCCTCGGCCTCGACTGCGCCGATACGCAGGCCGCCGACCTCTTCCGCGCCGTCTCGGCGGCCGAAGGCGGGGGGGACGCCGCCTTCGACGCCGACGGTCATCTCTTCCCCCGCCAGATCGTGGCGCTCTGGGCCGCCGACGAGCAGTTCGACCTCATCGCCCCCGGCGGCCGGCGCCGGCCGATCTGGGGGCAGGTCGGCATCGGCACGCCCGCCTATCGCGACCTCGTCGAGAAGACCCGCGCCCGCGACACCTGACGCGTTGCCGCCGCGCAACGGCGGCGCCGGGAAACCGTCCGCATCCTTAACGGGGAGTTAACCGGGCCCGCCCTATGAGCTATCGCAGTCTGGCGGCCGTCGGGCCGTCATCACCGCGATTCTCGGGGGATCATGGTCGCGCGCCGCCTCACCCTTCTGCTGCTGGCCGCGATCACCCTCGCCGGGACCGCCGGTGCCGGCGCGCAGACCACCGGGGCCGTCTCGCAGCCCGGCCGCGCCGTATCGGCCGCGCCGGACGGGTCCCGCAGCGCGCTCCCCGCCGTCGTCGCGGCGGCTCACCTCTCCGTCGACGGGCCCCGCACGCGCCTGACCTTCGACCTGACCCGTCCTGTGGAGATGCGCGCCTTCGCGCTCGCCGACCCCTACCGCGTCATCATCGATCTCGACGAGGTGAACTTCCACATCGCCCCGCCGGCCGGCGAGCGCCGCGGCCTGGTCAAGACATTCCGCTTCGGCCTCTTCGCGCCGGGCAAGTCGCGCATCGTCGTCGAGCTGACCGGCCCCGCCGTCGTCGAGCGGGCGCTCACCATCGAGGGCGGGGAGGGGCGCCCGCCGCGCCTCCACCTCGACCTCGTGCGCACCGACGCCGACGGCTTCCGCCGCGCCCTCGCCGAGCGGGCGGTGAGCAACATCGCCCGCCGCGGCGACCGCGAGACGCTGGGGCCGCGCCTGTCGCCGCGCCCCGAAGAGGACAGCGGGCCGCCGGTCGTCGTCATCGACCCCGGCCACGGCGGCATCGATCCCGGCGCCACGGCCCCGTCGACCGGCGACGAGGAGAAGATGATCGTCCTCGACTTCGCCAAGGTGCTGCGCGACAAGCTCGCGGCCGGCGGACGCTACCGGGTGGTGATGACCCGCGACCGCGACATCTTCATTCCGCTCGCGGACCGGGTGCGCGTGGCACGCGAGGCCCGCGCCCAGCTCTTCATCTCCGTGCACGCCGATTCCATCAGCGGCGCCAACGAGAACGCCCGCGGCGTCACCGTCTACACCCTCTCCGACCGCGCCTCCGACGCCGATTCCGAGCGCCTGGCCGAGCGCGAGAACAAGGCCGACGCCATTGCCGGCCTCGACCTCTCGGACGAGCCCTCGGAGATCGCCGACATCCTCATCGATCTCACCCGCCGCGAGACGCGCATCTATTCGGCCAATTTCGCCCGGACGCTCGCCGGCGAGATGCGCCAGGTGACCCGGATGCACCGCCTGCCGCTGCGCTCGGCCGGCTTCCAGGTGCTGCGCGCCCACGACATCCCCTCGGTCCTCGTGGAACTCGGGTTCGTCACCAGCCGCCGCGACGTCGAGATGCTGACCTCCGCCATCTGGCGCGACCGCACGGCGGACTCCGTCGCCAAGGCGGTCGACCAGTTCTTCGCCGCCCGCAACGGCCGAGCGGTGGCGCCGGGGGCGCGGCGCTGACGGCCGCCTTCCCTCAGCGCATGGCGGGCGCCCGCTGGCGCAGGCTCTCCGAGACGACGCCGGCTGCCGTCGACGGCAGCGCGACATAGCCGAGCCCTTCCGCGTCCGCCGCGCCGTTTTCCACCCCCCAGGCGAAGAAGGCCATCATGGCCCGCGACCGGCCGGTGTTCACCGCCTCGCGCGGCACCGCCACGAAGACGGTCGCGACGAGGGGATAGGAGCCCGCTCCCGGCGGATCGACCAGCACCGTCCTGAGGTCGGTCGCGGCCGCCGCCACCTGCACCGCGGCGCGCAGGCTCTCCAGGTGCGGCGTGACGAAGGCGCCGGCGGCGTTGCGCACCGCCGCGGGCGGCAGGCTCATCGACCGGGCCGTCGCGAGGTCGACGTAGCCGATGGCGTTCGGGGTGGTGCGCACCGTCGTGGCGACGCCGAGATTGCCGCGCGCCGGCACACCCACGGGCCAGCGCACCGTCTGCCCGCTGCCGATGGTGCCGCGCCAGTCGGCGTTGACCTTCGACAGATAGGTGGTGAAAGCCGCCGTCGTGCCGGATCCGTCGGCGCGCCGCACCGGCACGATGGCCGTGTCCGGCAGGGCGAGGTCCGGATTGTCGGCGCGGATGGCCGGATCCGACCAGCGGGTGATGCGACCGGCATAGATCGCCGCGATCGTGTCGCTCGTCAGTCTGAGCCGGCCGGGGCCGACGCCCTCGACGTTGGTGACCATGGCGATGCCGCCGGCGACCACCGGAAACTGGATCGCGTTGTAGCGGTGGAGTTCCTCGTCGGAGAGCGGCGCCTCGGTCGCGCCGAAATCGACGGCCCGCTGCTGCAGGCGCTGGATTCCCGCTTCCGAGCCGCTCGGCTCGTAGTCGAACAGCGCCCCCACGGGCTGGTAGTCCCCGTCGCGCTGGGCGCGCTGGTAGGCCTGCGACCAGCGGATGAGCAACTGGTAGGCGAAGGTGGAGCCGGCGCCGGTGAAGGTCTGGGCGGCGGCCGGGGCCGGCGCGAGGAGCGCCAGCCCGACGAGGAGCGCGAGTGCGGTGCGGACCATGGCGGTGCGCCTCACGCCCGGGCCGGGGCGGGGGTCAGCCCGCCGCTGGCCTGCGTCTGGGTCCCCGTCTCGGCGACGGGCACGGTGCGCGACACCGAGCGGCGCTCGGCATCAATGCGCTCGATCAGGAAATAGGCGCGCTCCGCGCTGCCGAGCAGGGCGAGGATGGCGCCGCGCTCGACCCAGGGCAGGTCGTTGCCGAGACGCAGCGCCTGGGTGCGCAGCTCGGCGAGCCTTGCGATGCGCGGTTCGGCGGCGGCCGGCACGTCGCGGTCCGGCTGGTCGATCGGCACGATGGCGCGCATGGCGGTGGTCACCTCGGCCAGCATCGCATCGACGAGCTGGCGGCCCGCCGTCCCGAAGGGCTGGCGCTCGACGCGGCGCGCGATCTGGTAGAGCGCCTCGCCGAGGCTCGCGGTGAAGTCCTCCTCCTCGATGAGGCTCGCCACGAGGTCGGCCCGCGCATAGGGCAGGTCGGCCTTGAACATGCCGGACGTGTAGGACCTGATCTCGCGGTTGAGCAGGTCCATCGCGGCCCAGTGCTCCTCCACCTTGTCCGGGGCGTTCTCGTCGCCGCGGGCGATGTCGAGGAACTTCTCCGCCGCCTCGAGATAGCGCCCCGTCTCCTGCAGCACGGCGGGCACCGCCCGGGCGGGATCACCCGCCGCGGCCTCCGTGAGGAAGCGCGGCTGTGAATAGTCCTCGATGTCGTCCAGCGACGAGGCGCCGACCTTCATCAGCACCCGCTCGAAGACCCCGACGAAGGGGAAGAGCAGGAGGACGTTGAAGATGTTGAAGAAGGTCGAGTAGACGCCGACCGCGACGGGGACGAGCGGGAAGGTCTCCTTGCCGTTGACGACGACCGGCACGCCGGGGTCGCCGCCGAACCACTGCATGGCCCAGGTCAGCACGTCCATCGAGACGAAGAACAGGGGAATGGTGACGCAGACCCCGATGATGTTGAAGGTGATGTGGGCGTAGGCCGCCCGCTTGGCGTTCTTCGACAGGTTGAGCGAGGCCATCCACGACGTGATGGTGGTGCCGAGGTCGGCGCCGAGCGAGAAGGCGACCGCCGTCTTCCAGTCGAGGATGCCCGCCGCGCCGAGGCCCATGACGATGCCGATGGTGGCGGAGGAGGAATGGATCATCGCCGTGATGAAGGCGGCGATCAGCACGCAGTAGAGCAGGTTGACGTAGGTGTCGGCCCTGAGGGTGGAGATGACGCTCATCACCTCCGGCATGGCGCGCAGCGGACGAAGGCCGCCGGTCATGAGGTTGAGGCCGTAGAAGATGAGGGCGAAGCCCATGCAGGCCAGCGCGATGTTCTTCACCTTGTCGGTCTTGGCGAAGATGTAGACGAGGGCGAAGATCCCGCCGAGGAAGAGGCCGAGCGGCCCGAGCGGCAGCGCGATCAGGCCGTTGCCGAGCGTCGTGCCGATATTGGCGCCCATGATGACCGCGATGGCGGGCCGCAGCCCGATGACGCCGGCGTTGACCAGGCCGACGACCATCACGGTCATGGCGGTCGAGGACTGGATGATGCCGGTGATGAAGGTGCCGGCCATCACGCCCTTCGACGGCGTGCCGGCGAACTTCGCGAGCAGCGCCCGCATCTTGTTGACCGCCAGCGACTGGATGCCGTTGGACATGAATTCGAGGCCCAGCATGAAGATGCCGAGACCTCCGATCACAGGCACGATGACCTGAGTGAACACATCGACCTGCATGAAACGCCCCCTGTAACCCGCAAGATCCCGGGGCCCCGCGGTCACCGCGGTGGACAGCCCCACCGGCGGACGCTAGGGAGGCCCCATGACCGGTGCGTGACGCCTGCTCTGCGCGCCATGCGGGATGTGGCGGGAAAACCGCACCGGCCGCGCGGTTCCGGCACGCCGCGAACGGGTCACATCGCCGCCACAGTCGCAGGACATCCGTGATCCCATGCGCTTCCCGCTGCCAGAATCGGGATGCGGGTCGGGCCTTGCGGATGGGCGGCGCGCCGGCCTCGTGCTAGGATGGCGAGACGTTAGGACAGGGCATCCCCAGCCGGTTTTCGGGCCGGCCCCCTCCCGGGGACGATGAGAGGCGCAGCCCCTGCGGGCGCGAATTGAGCGGATGAGGCTGGTTTTTCGATTCCTCGGCTGGGCTTTCGGGTTGGGAACGATCGCGTTCCTGCTCGGCGCCGCCGGCGTGGCGGTCTACGTCGCGCAGGTGACGAAGGAGCTGCCGGACTACAACACCCTGCGCAACTACGAGCCGCCGATCATGAGCCGCGTCCACGCCTCGGACGGCCAGCTCATGGCCGAATATGCCCGCGAGCGCCGCCTGTACCTGCCCATACAGGCGGTGCCGAAGCTCGTCGTCCAGGCCTTCCTCTCGGCCGAGGACAAGAATTTCTACACCCACAACGGCATCGACTTCACCGGCATCGCCCGCGCCGCCCTCACCAACTTCCAGAACCGCGGCTCGAACCGCCGCCCGCAGGGCGCCTCGACGATCACCCAGCAGGTCGCCAAGAACTTCCTCCTGTCGGGCGAGCAGACGGTGGACCGCAAGGTGCGCGAGGCGCTGATCGCCATGCGCATGGAATCGGCCTTCACCAAGGACCAGATCCTCGAGCTCTACCTCAACGAGATCTATCTGGGCTTCGTCATTCCCGGCTACGGCGCCTATGGCGTCGCCGCGGCCGCGCTCGTCTATTTCGACAAGTCGGTGCACGAGCTGACCATCCCCGAGGCCGCCTATCTCGCCGCCCTGCCGAAGAGCCCCACGCAGCTCCACCCCTTCCGCAACCGCGACCGCGCCCTGGAGCGCCGCAACTACGTCATCAGCCGCATGGTCGAGGACGGCCACATCACCGCCGAGCAGGGCGAGGCCGCCCGCCGCACGCCGCTGACCGTCAACCCGCGCTCGCCGCGCCAGCAGCAGTTCGCCGCCGACTTCTTCGCCGAGGAGGTCCGCCGCGAGATGACCGACCGCTTCGGCGACAAGAAGCTGCTCGAAGGCGGCCTGTCGATCCGTACCACGCTCGACCCCAAGCTGCAGGTCGCCGCCCGCCAGGCGCTGACCGCCGGCCTCATCCGCTTCGACGAGCAGCGCGGCTGGCGCGGCCCGGTCACCCGCATCGAGGACATGCGCGGCGACTGGGGCATGAAGCTCGCCGAGATCCGCAACTTCAACGACATCGGCTGGCGCCTCGCCGTCGTCATCGACGCCCAGGGCGAGACCGCCCGCATAGGCCTGCAGCCGGGCCGCGAGGCCTCGGGCCAGGTCAGCTCCGCCCGCGATCTCGGCCTCATCACCGCCGAGGGCGCCCGCTGGACGCGCCGGCCGGTCAGCCGCACCCTCAATGCCGGCGACGTCGTCTATGTCGAGCCGCTGGCCGGCCGTGACGGCCAGTTCCGCCTGCGCCAGATCCCGGAAGTCTCCGGCGGTCTCGTCGCCATGGATCCCTATACCGGCCGCGTGCTGGCCATGGTGGGCGGGTTCTCCTTCGATCAGAGCCAGTTCAACCGCGCCACCCAGGCGCGCCGCCAGCCGGGCTCCTCCTTCAAGCCCTTCGTCTATGCCGCCGCCCTCGACAACGGCTACACGCCCTCGACCGTCGTCATGGACGCGCCCTTCGAGCTCGCCACCGGCACGGGCGAGGTCTGGCGGCCGGAAAACTACTCCGGCCAGTTCTACGGGCCGCAGACCCTGCGCTTCGGCATCGAGCGCTCGCGCAACGTCATGACCGTGCGCCTCGCCAACGACGTCGGCATGCCGCTGATCGCCGAATACGCCAAGCGCTTCGGCGTCTATGACGACATGCCCTCGTTCCTGTCCTATTCGCTGGGCGCCGGCGAGACGACGGTCATGCGCATGACCGCTGCCTATTCCATGTTCGCCAATGGCGGCCGCCGCATCCGTCCGACGCTCATCGACCGCATCCAGGACCGCACCGGCTCCACCATCTTCCGCCACGACGACCGCCAGTGCCAGGGCTGCACGGCGCCGCGCTGGCAGAACCAGGACGAGCCGATCCTCGTCGACCGGCGCGAGCAGGTGCTCGACCCGATGACGGCCTACCAGATGACATCGATGATGGAGGGCGTCGTGCTGCGCGGCACCGCCACCTCGCTTCGGGCGCTGGGCAAGCCGATCGCCGGCAAGACCGGCACCACCAACGACGCCAAGGACGCCTGGTTCGTCGGCTTCTCGCCGGACCTCGCGGTGGGCGTCTATGTCGGCTACGACAATCCGCGCAGCCTGGGCGCCAGCGCCACCGGCGGCGCGCTCGCCGTGCCGATCTTCCACGACTTCATGAAGGTGGCGCTCGCCGATCGGCCGGCGGTGCCCTTCCGCGTGCCGACCGGCATCAAGCTGATCCGCATCGATCCGCGCACCGGCCTGCGCGCCGGCGCCGGCTCGGGTGGCGCCATCCTCGAGGCGTTCAAGCCCGGCACCGCCCCGCCCGACAGCTACCAGCTGATCAATCCCTTCGACTCGGCGGCCGCCGGCGGCCCGCGTCGCGGGCCCTCCAGCGAGAGCAACCGCGCCATCGGCACCGGCACCGGCGGCCTCTACTGAGGCGGTGCCCCCGGGGCGGCCTTCGGGCCGTCGCCGGACCTGCAGCGGACGGGGCGGGACGCGCCCCGTCGTCCGGGCCCAGGCCCGCATTCGGACAGTCCCCATGCATGCCCGCTTCCTTCCGGTCGTCCTCGCGCTCGTCCTGACCACGGCCGCGCCCTCGGCCTCCCGCGCCACCTCTCCCCGAGCGGCGACGCCGCCGGCTCCCGCCGCCTGTGCGGCTCTCGCCCAAACCCTGTCCGAGGCGACCGGCATCGCCGTCACCACCGCGGTCGGGCCCGCCCGCACCGTCGACGAGCGCGCCCCACGCGGCGAGGGCTGCCTCGTCACCGGAACGGCGACGGGCCTGACGCGCCGTTTCGGCGAGGTCTCGGACCGGCTGGCCGTCGCCCTGCGGGGATGGCGGCACGACGTCCCGTTCGACGCCGACGGGCCGATGAGCCTCGTCCGGCGCTACGCCCGCGACGGCGTGAGCATCATCGTTTTCCTCGAGACCGAGAATCCGCCGGGGACCTGCGCCGACATTCCCATCGGCGACTGCCTCGTGCCGCTGCGGCGCTGGACCTGGACGCTGAAGGCGGTGGCCTGGCGCTGAGCCGGGCGGGTCACAGGAAGCTGGCGATGGCCTCCAGCGGCTTCTTCTCCAGCGCATGGGCGGGGATGGTGGCGTCCTTCGCCGGATGGCCGACCACCATCAGGATATAGGGCTTCTCGTCGGAGGGACGGCCGCAGATCTCATTCAGAAAGCCCATCGGCGCCGGCGTGTGGGTGAGGCTCACGAGCCCCGCCTGGTGCAGGGCGATAATGAGGAACCCGACCGCGATGGAGACCGATTCCGGCACGTAATAGTTCTTGCGCATGACGCCGTCGGCGCTCGCCGAGCGCCGCGCCCCGAACACGGCGATGAGCCAGGGCGCCGTCTCCAGGAAGGGCTTGTCCGGATCGGTGCCGAGCGGCGCTAGCGCCTTCAGCCACTCCTCGCCC
>LNFH01000254.1 GCA_001464235.1 Rhizobiales bacterium Ga0077556
ATCGTCGGTCATGGCGCCTGTGCCGGCGCGGTCGAAATACCGCTCCTCTAGATCAGGCGCGAACCGTTAAACCGCGGTTAACCAAACCCGCGAAAGGCAGGAGGATGGCGGCGATCCCGTCAGATTTTACCTGTTCGGGCCGCCGTGCTAGGCAAGTCGCCCCGGGAGGAAACGATGTCCGCGGCTCACAGCGCGACCAGCGACGAGGCCAGCACCGAAGAGGTGATGCTGGAGATGGGCCGCCGCGCCAAGGCCGCGGCGCGCCGTCTCGCGCTCGCCACCCCGGCCCAGAAGAACGCCGCGCTCACCGCCATGGCGCAGGCGATCCGCGCCAGTACCGCCCAAATCTGCGAGGCCAATGCCGAGGACGTCGCCGCGGCGCGGCAGGAGGGCATGACCGCCTCCTTCATCGACCGGCTGGCGCTCGAGAGGCGATCGCCGCGGGGGTCGAGCTGGTGCGCGACCTCGCCGACCCCGTCGGCGCGGTGACGGAGGCCTGGGACCGGCCGAATGGTCTCAGGATCGAGCGGGTCCGCGTGCCCCTGGGCGTCATCGGCGTCATCTACGAGAGCCGCCCCAACGTGACGGTGGACGCCGCGGCGCTCTGCCTCAAGTCCGGCAACGCCGCGATCCTGCGCGGCGGCTCGGACAGTTTCCGTTCCTCCCGCGCCCTGCACCAGGCCATCGCCCTCGGCCTCGACCAGGCGGGCCTGCCGGCGGCCGCCATCGGCCTCGTGCCGACCCGCGACCGCGCCGCGGTCGGGTTCATGCTGCAGGGCCTGGGGGGCAACCTCGACGTCATCATCCCGCGCGGCGGCAAGAGCCTCGTGGCCCGCGTTCAGGCCGAGGCCAGGGTGCCGGTGTTCGCCCATCTCGACGGCAACTGCCACGTCTATGTCCATGGGGCCGCGCCCCTCGCCATGGCGAAGGAGATCGTCGTCAATGCCAAGATGCGGCGCACCAGCGTCTGCGGCGCGGCGGAGACCCTGCTGGTGGACGAAGCCTGTGCTGGCACGCATCTGCGGCCGCTGGTCGCGGCTCTGCTGGACGCCGGCTGCGAGGTCCGAGGCGACAGCCTCGCCCGCATCGTCGATCCGCGCGTCACACCGGCGAGCGAGGAGGACTGGGGCACGGAGTTCAGCGACGCCATCATCGCCGTGAAGGTGGTGAGCGGCCTCGGCGAGGCCATCGCCCATATCGAGCGCTACGGTTCGCACCACACCGACGCCATCGTCACCACCGACCAGGTGGCCGCCGACCGGTTCCTCGCCGAGGTGGACAGCGCCATCGTGCTGCACAACGCCTCCACCCAGTTCGCCGACGGCGGCGAGTTCGGCTTCGGCGCCGAGATCGGCATCGCCACGGG
>LNFH01000255.1 GCA_001464235.1 Rhizobiales bacterium Ga0077556
GCGCGGACCGACCTGCTTGCGCTCGATGGCCATGTTTGTCTCTCCTTGGAACTGCCTGATCGCAGAACGCGTCTCCTAGCGCGGGCCGCGCGTCAGGCCAACCCGTCCCGCCGCTTCGGCGCCATGCACCCGGCGTCGCATCCCCCGGCCGATGCCCGTACGGCCGGTTCCCCCGCCACCCACCGGACCCCGCCCCATGCTCGACCGCTTCCTGTCCATGATCACCGACCTGACGGAGGGACCCCACGAGGCCTTCGGCGACGACGACTACCGCCTCGCCGCGGCGGCCCTGCTCGTTCACGTCATGGCCGTCGACGGGCGCGTCTCGGACAGCGAGCGGACGCGCATCGAGACGGTGCTCGCCTCCGGCTTCGCCCTCTCGGCCGCCGACACCGGGCGGCTGATCGAAAAGGCCATCGACGCCGAGGCCTCGGCCGACAGCTGGACTTCCTTCGCCGACCTTCTCGCCAAGCGGCTCGACGAGGACGGGCGCCGGCGCATCGTCGACATGATGTGGAGCGTCGTCCTCGCCGACGGCGCGGCCGCCGAGCTGGAGGAGGCGGTGGTCGAGCGCGCCGCGGCGCTCATGGGGGTGGAGGCACCGCGCCGCTGAGGCCTCAGGCCCACTCGGCGGCGATCTCCGCCTCGAGGTCGAGGGTCGAGCGCTCGCCGATGTCGGCGAAATGCGCCTTCAGGAAGCGCCGCGCCGCCTTCTTGCCGGCGGCGTTGAGCTCCAGCAGGAAGTCGTAGTCGGTGACGACCTTCGAGCCGGCGGTCAGGCCCTTGAGCGAGTCGCCGAGCGCGATGCGGTGCAGGTTCACCCGCTTGTACTCGCCGGGCTTGCGGCCGCGCGGCAGGCGCCCCTCGTTGACGAGGCGGGCGACGAAGGCCGCGGCCCTCAGCTCCGCCTGCAGCGAGGAGTTGAAGGTGATCTCGTTCAGCCGGTCGACGATGCCGCGGGACGTGGTCGGCGTCTCCTTGCGGACCACCGGGTTGATCTGGACCAGCAGGATGTCCTCCGCATCCGTCGCCCGGTAGAGCGGGAAGATCGGCGGGTTGCCCATGTAGCCGCCGTCCCAGAACGGCGTGCCGTCGATCTCCACCGCCTTGAACAGGGTCGGCAGGCAGGCCGAGGCCATCACCGCGCGGCAGGTGATGTGCTCGCGCCGGAAGATGGTGAGCTTGCCCGTCTGCACGTTGGTGGCCGAGATGAACACCTTCACCCCCTCGAAGGCGGCGAGGCGGTCGAAATCGACGAAGGTGCGGATCAGGTCTTCCAGCGGGTTGATGTCGAAGGGATTGAGATCGTAGGGCGAAAAGTAGCGCTGCATCGCCGTCACCCAGGTCTCCATCAGCGAGCCCTCGTAGGGCACCACGGAGAAGAGCCGGTCGAGTGCGCGGCGCTGGAGCGCCGTCATGCTGCTGTCGACGGAGGCCGCCTTCCAGAACCGGCCGAGCCGCTCGCGCGCCGCCTCCGGACCGCCCTCGGCGAGGCCGTCGGCGAGCAGCACGGCGTTGATGGCGCCGGCGGAGGCGCCGGTCACGCCCTCGATCACGAGGCGCCCGTCGCGCAGGATCTCGTCGAGCACCCCCCAGGTGAAGGCGCCGTGGGCGCCTCCGCCCTGCAGGGCGAGGTTGATGGCCTTGGTGGCCTTCGGCGCCTTCGCCATCACGCCGCCGTCCAGCCGCCGTCGATCACGTTGTTGGCGCCCGTGATGTTCTTCGCCTCGTCCGAGCAGAGCCAGAGGGCGAGGGCCGCCACCTCCTCCACCCGCACGAACTGCTTGGTCGGCTGCGCCGCCAGCAGCACGTCGTTCATGACCTGCTCCTTGGTCATGCCGCGCGCCTTCATCGTGTCGGGGATCTGCTTCTCGACGAGGGGCGTCCAGACATAGCCCGGCGAGATGCAGTTGGCGGTGATGCCGAAGGTCGCGAGTTCCAGCGCGATGGTCTTGGTGAAGCCGAGGAGGCCGTGCTTGGCGGCGACATAGGCCGACTTGAAGGGCGACGCGACCAGCGAATGGGCGGAGGCGATGTTGACGATGCGCCCGTGCTTGCGCGCCTTCATGCCCGGCACCACCGCCTTGGCGAGGTGGAACGAGGCCGTCAGGTTGATGCCGATGATGGCGTCCCACTTCTCGGTGGGGAACTCCTCCACCGGCGAGACGAACTGGATGCCTGCATTGGAGACGACGATGTCGACCTTGCCGAACTCGGCCTCCGCGGTCGCCACCATCGCGGCGATCTCGTCCGGCTTCATCATGTTGGCGGGCGAGAACAGGATCGTGCGGCCCGTGTCGGCGGCGAGCTTCGCCCGCGTCGCCTCCAGCTCGGCCGCCTCGCCGAGGCCGTTGAGCATGACGTCCGCGCCGGCCCCGGCCAGGGCGGTCGCTATCGCCAGTCCGATGCCGCTCGTCGACCCCGTGACGATCGCACTCTTTCCCGCAAGGCTCATGATCCCTATCTCCTCAAGGCGGCCGTGACCCGCTCGGCCATCACTGGCCCGGGTCTTGTCGCAATGCAACATGGCGATACGGCGACGTGCTTTGGCCCGTCCGCCCGCCATGCTAGGAAGCTGGAACCCCGGAACCGCGAAGGCAAGCAGCGATGCTGAAGTCCCGACACGCGCACGATCACGCCTGCGAGCACGGCCACCCGCCGGTGGACGTGTTGAAGGTGGCCGAAGCGCGCTGCGCCGAGAAGAAGCTGAAGCTGACGCCCATCCGGCGCGAGGTGCTGTCCCATCTCGCCGCCTCGCCCGCCCCCGTCGGCGCCTACGACCTGATCGAGCGCATGCACCGCGAGAGCGGCCGCCGCCCTGCGCCGATCAGCGTCTACCGCGTGCTGGACTTCCTTCTGGAGGCGGGCCTCGCCCACCGCATCGAGAGCCGCAACGCCTTCGTCGCCTGCGCCCACCGCCACGAGGGCCGCGACCTCGTCGTGTTCATGATCTGCGATTCCTGCGGCTGCGTGGCGGAGGCCTCCGGCGCGCCGGTCGAGAAGGACCTCGCGGCCATCGCCGCCGGCGCCGGCTTCAAGCCGGCGACGCAGGTCGTCGAGATGTTCGGCCGCTGCGCCCATTGCGCGCCGGCCGAAGCCTGACGCGTCAGGCCGCGCGCAGCGCCTCCACGAAGGTCTGCACCTCCGCCTGAAGCGTGCCGGCATTGGTCGACAGGTCGCTGGCGAGGTCCATCAGCGCATGGGCCGAGCGTCCCGTCGCCTCCGCCGCCTGACCGACGCCGCCGATCGTGCCGGTGACGCCCGTCGCCGCGCCCGCGGCGCGCTGGCAATTGTCGGCGATCTCGGTGGTGGCCGACCCCTGCTCCTCCACCGCGCTCGCCACCGCCGCGGTGATCTCGCGGATGCTGCCGATGCTGGTGGCGATGGCGTCGATCGATTCCACCGTCTCCGCGGTGGCGTTCTGGATCTCGGCGACCTTGGCGGCGATGTCTTCGGTGGCCTTGGCCGTCTGGGCGGCGAGGCTCTTCACCTCGGAGGCGACCACCGCGAAGCCCTTGCCGGCCTCGCCGGCGCGCGCCGCCTCGATGGTGGCGTTGAGCGCCAGGAGGTTGGTCTGGTCGGCGATGGCCTTGATGAGGTTGATGACGTCGCCGATGCGGTCGGCGGCTATGGCGAGGTTGCGGATCTGGCCCTCGGTCACCCGCGCGTCCGACACGGCCTTCTCGGCGCTCTGCGACGAGCGCACCACCTGCACGTTGATCTCGCGCACCGAGGCGGCGAGCTCCTCCGTGGAGGCGGCCACCGTCTGCACGTTGATCGAGGCGGTCTCCGCCGCGCCGGCCACCTCGCCGGCCTGGCGGCTCGTCTCCTCGGCGGTCGCCGAGAGGTCGCGCGCGGCCTCCTCGACCCGTCCGGACGAGGCGGTGAAGGTCTCGGCCAGCGCGCTCATGCGGGCGACGAAGTCCTCCGCCACGGCGTTGCGGCGGGCGAGGCGCCCGGCCTCCGCCGCGCGGGCCTCGTCCTGGGTGGCGCGGGCCTCGGCGGCGGCCGCCATTGTGTCGCGGAACACCTCCATGGTTCCCGCCATGGCGCCGATCTCGTCGCGGCGGCCGGTGCCGGGAATGGCGGTGTCGAGGGCGCCCTCCGACAGGCTCTTCATCGCCCGCGTCATGCCGGCGATCGGCGTCGCGATCATGCGCGAGAGCAGGAAGGCGATGAGGAGGCCGGCGAGGGCCGACAGGCCGGCGGCGGCGAGCAGCAGCGTGGAGAGCGACTGCGCCATGTCGACGGCGGCCGCCGTGTCGGCCGCGAGCAGCCCCGTCTGGGCGTCGATCAGGCCGCCCTTGCGCTCGCCGCCTGCCGAGAGCGGGCCCTGCAGGGCGGTGAGGATCTTGTCGCTGATCGGCGCCACCCGGTCGGTCAGGTGGTTCATCGGGCCGTTCCAGGTCGGGCCGCTGCGCTCGTTGATGACCAGCGTGGCGCCGCGCCGGATGGAGATGATGCCGACACGCACGCGGTTCAGCACCCGCATCTGGTCCGGCGACATGGAGCCGGTCATGTCGGTGATGGTCTTCAGCCGGGCGTTGACGGAGTTCCAGGACTGCTCGAAATGCGCCTTCTCCGCGTCCTGGCCGCGATGGACGAAACCGCGCAGGTCGCGCACCGCCGACAGGATGCTCGCCTGCAGGCCGACCGCGGCGCCGAGCAGCCGCTCGTTGGCCTGCGGGTTCTGGATTTCGCGGGTGACGAGCTCCGTCAGCGCCGCCTCCAGCGGCTGGAGCTGCGGCGTCACCATCCGCTCGTAGGTGGTGAGCGCCGGGTACTGCGCCGGCGTGTTGATGAGGGCGAGCAGCGCCTTGTGCGCGTCCTCGAGTTCCTGGAACAGCGGCCGCACCGCGGTCCACGAGGCGCGCTGAGCGTCGGTCGGGAACGAGGCGGCGAGCCCGTCCATGCGGTCGCGGCTCTGCTTCAGGCTCGCCCAGGCCGTGTCCCACCGCGACAGGTTGACGTCGTCCGGGGCGATCATCTGGTCGCGCAGCGCGATCCCGGTCTGCGACAGCTCGTCGGCCATCTTCATGCCGAGCAGCGCCGTCGGCGAGCGCACCGCCGAGACCTGCTCCATGCTTGCCGCGATCTGTCCTGCCTGCCGGACAGAAACCGCCGCGCTCGTTGCCGCAATGATGATGAGGGCCGCAAAGCCAATCACAAGTTTAGCGCGCAGATTAAGAGCGATCATGCTGAAATGTCCATGTCCGGATGCCGGCGGAAGCTTGAGTCTGCGTCCTCAACAGGACGTTAAGTTTTCGGTTGCGGGCCGCAATTGCTGCAACCTTACGCTGGGTGATCCGTAATCTTCCGGAAGCACGAGACCCGTCCGCGCCGCCGCGGCTGCCCATTTGCGCGCCACTGCTGCGTAGCGCTGGCGCAGCCCCGCGGCTCGGGTTATTTGAACGGGGTCAGCGGAGACGAGAAGCGATGATCCAGGGATTTGGGGTGAAGCCCCGGCACCGGACGGTCGGCGTGACCGTCGGCCGGGGCGCCGCGGCCGTGATGGTCGGGGGCGGCGCGCCGATCGTCGTCCAGTCGATGACCAACACCGACACTGCCGACATCGAGGGAACCGTGCGCCAGGTGGCGGCCCTCGCCCGCGCCGGCTCCGAGCTCGTGCGCATCACCGTCGACCGCGACGAGAGCGCCGCCGCCGTGCCGCACATCCGCGAGAAGCTGATGCG
>LNFH01000256.1 GCA_001464235.1 Rhizobiales bacterium Ga0077556
ACGATCATCGTCGAGACCTCCAGCAAGCACCTCTACCTCGTCGAGGAGGGCGGCATGGCGATCCGCTACCAAGTCGCCGTCGGTAACGAGGCTTTCGGCTGGACCGGAACGTCCGTTATCCAGCGCAAGGCCGAATGGCCGACCTGGACCCCGCCGGCCGAGATGCGCCGTCGCTGGCCGACGCTCCCCGCCTTCATGGAAGGCGGTCCGCAGAACCCGATGGGCTCGCGCGCGCTCTATCTCTACCAGAACGGCCGCGACACGCTCTATCGCATCCACGGCACCAATTCGCCGCTGCAGATCGGCGAGGCCGTGTCGTCGGGCTGCATCCGCATGCACAACGAGCACGCCATCGACCTGTACAATCGCGTCGGCACCGGCACGAAGGTTATCGTCCGCTGAACGCGCGGACACTCCTCGCCTGACGAGCACGGCGGCCCATCGGCCGACGTTTTCATGTCCGGGGTCCGGCGTAAGCCGGGTCAGCCGCCCTTGGCAGGCTTCGGCGACTTGATCGCGCCCGCCACCGCCTTCAGGCCGACCTGGCCGTAGCGGTCTTCGAGCTTGACGCCCTTGGGCGGCGTCGGCTGGGGCTTTGCGCCCATGGTTTCCTCCTCGGATGGATTGGCTCCATCCCTTTGATTCCCGTCCCCTTTCTACACCATGCCGGCAAAGCGTCGTAGGGGGTTTCCGTGCGCTGCGGCAGCCTGCCGCTGCACTGCGGGGGCGGGCACCGGCGCGACAGTCGGGAGCGCCCTTTCAACAGCAAGATGTTGAGGGTGGCCGCGTTGTCCAACGCTAGATGTGGCGTCCCGGCCCGATCCGTGCCAGTCTCAACCCACGTTTCGGGCAGCCCACGGACAGACAGGCGCGATGAAATTCTCCCGTCTGCGCATTCACGGCTTCAAGACCTTCGTCGAGCCGACCGACTTCCTGATCGAGCCGGGCCTGACCGGCGTCGTCGGTCCGAACGGCTGCGGCAAGTCGAACCTGGTCGAGGCCCTGCGCTGGGTCATGGGCGAGAACTCGTTCAAGAACATGCGCGCCTCCGGCATGGACGACGTGATCTTCTCCGGGTCCGGCAACCGCCCCGCGCGCAACACCGCCGAGGTGATGCTCACCGTCGACAATTCCCGCCGCCTCGCCCCCGCCCAGTTCAACGACCACGACGTGCTGGAGGTCTCCCGCCGCATCGAGCGCGAGGCCGGCTCGCTCTACAAGATCAACGGCCGCGAGGTGCGCGCCCGCGACGTGCAGATCCTCTTCGCCGATGCCTCCACCGGCTCGCGCTCGCCGGCCCTCGTCCGCCAGGGTCAGATCGGCGAGATCATCAGCGCCAAGCCCCAGGCCCGCCGCCGCATCCTCGAGGAGGCCGCCGGCATCGCCGGCCTGCACGCCCGCCGTCACGAGGCCGAAACCCGGCTGAAGGGCGCCGAGACCAACCTCGACCGGCTGGAGACCGTCCTCTCGCAGATCGAGAGCCAGCTCGACGGGCTGAAGCGCCAGGCGCGCCAGGCCGTCCGCTATCGCGGCCTTTCCGCCGACATCCGCAAGGCCGAAGCGACGCTGGCCTGGCTGAAGTTCCGCGAGGCGGGCGAGCTGGTCCGCGAGGCCGAGCGCCTGGTCGAGCTGGAGACCCGCACCGTCGCCGAGCGCACCACGGATCAGGCCTCGGCGGCGAAGGACCAGGCGGTCGCCGCCCACCAGTTGCCCGCGTTGCGCGACGAGGCCGCCAGGGCCGGCGCGGCGCTGCACCGCCTCGTCACCGCCCGCGACCAGCTCGAGGGCGAGGAACGGCGCGCCCGC
>LNFH01000257.1 GCA_001464235.1 Rhizobiales bacterium Ga0077556
GCCGCGAGGATCGGCGGGCCGAGATCGGCCATCCCGAGGAGCCGCGTCGCGCCGATGGCGACCGCCGTCCCCAGGAAGATGGCCGTGCAGATGACGGCCGTGGTCCGCTCGGACCGGCGGAACAGCTCGCGGCCGGCTGTGGAAAAGCCCACGGCGCCGCCGAGGGCCGAGCCCGCCAGTGCCGTTCCCGCCGCCAGCATGACCATCAGCGCGGTGAGCGCCGCCAGAGTGGCGATGGCGCGCAGCAGCGTCGCCGGCCAGCGGGCGCCGCTCTCCGGCTCCACCGTCGCAATGCCGATGTCGAGGGCGCCGACCAGGGCGAGCGCCACGAGCAGGCCGACCAGGGCCATGACGGCGCTCTCGGCGCTGATCCGCGCGGTCATGGCGAGGAGGTGCCGGAGCGGGGCGAGGGTCCGGCCGCTGCGGCCGGCGAGTCGGAGCGTCGAGACGTGGCTGCCGAGCAGCACCGCGAGATAGAGGCTCGCCAGCACGAGCGCCACCATCGGCAGTTTCCACAGCACCGCGAGGCGCAGCTGCACGGCGCCCTCGGTGATCACGCCGCAAGCGAGCGCGTAGGGCAGCGCGTGGAGCGCGACACGCCAACCCGCATCCCCCGTCAGGCGGAGAAAGCGGGCGGCGAAGGACGGAGCGGCGACGGTCCCGGTCACGCCGTCATCATGACCGAGACGGCCCCGACTTGCGAGGCGTTCAGAGCAGCACCTCGATGAGGAACGGCCCCTTGCGGCGGTTGGCTGCCGCGAAGGCGTCGGCGAAGCCCTCGGCCGTGTCGACGCGGGTGCCTTCCACGCCCATGCCGGCGGCGAGCTTCACCCAGTCGAGGTTGGGATCGCCCAGCGAGAGCATGTCGTGCGCCTTGCGGCCCGGATTCTCCGCGCCGACATTGGCGAGCTCGCCCTTGAGGATCGCGTAGGTCCGGTTGGCCCAGATGCAGACCGTGACGTCGAGGCGCTCGCGCGCCATGGTCCACAGCGCCTGCAGCGAGTACATGCCCGAGCCGTCCGCCTGCAGGGCGACGACCTTGCGGTCCGGGCAGGCCACCGCCGCGCCGACGGCGAGCGGCAGGCCCTCGCCGATGGCGCCGCCGGTCAGCGACAGCCAGTCGTGCGGTGCGGCGCCGTGGGTGTCCTTGAAGAAGTTGCGGCCGGTGGTCACCGATTCGTCGGTGACGATGGCGTTCTCCGGCAGCAGGTGGCCGATGATCGCCGCGATCGAATCCTGGTTGAGCGCGCCGGTCGGCAGGTCGGGCCGCTTCGGCGTGTTGAGGACCGGCGTCGCCTTGTCGGCGCCGAGGCGCTCGGCGAGGCGGGCAAGCGCGTCCTCGGCATCTTCGCCGGGCGTCGCCAGGGTCACCACCTCCGCCTCGGGCGGATAGAGGATCGACGGCTTGTTGGGATAGGCGAAGAAGGCGACGGGCGCCTTGGCGCCGACGAGGATCAGGTGCGTGACGCCCTTGGTGGCGGCCAGCGCCACGTCCACCGGATAGGGCACGCGCTCCAGCGCCATGCGGCCGACGCCGCGCTCGATGCGTCCGTTCGAGCCCTCGGCGCGAATCTGCGCGCCGGTCTTGGCGACGATCTTCGCCGCATGGACCATCGGCTTCTCGCGCACCGCCCAGGTGCCCATGACGATGAGCGGCTTGCCGCCGGCCTCGATGGCGCGGGCGGCGGCCTCGACGGCGTCCTCCGACACCTTGGCGGGAGCGGCGACGGGCGCGGTCTTGGCCGGGCCCGTGCCCTCGGTCCAGGCGGTGTCGGCGGGCAGGATGAGGGTGGCGATCTGGCCCGGCGCCCGCATGGCGACGTTGATCGCCTCGGCGCCGTCGGCCGCCACGTCCTTGGCCGACATGGAGGTCTTCACCCAATGCGACATCGTGCCGGCGATGCCCTCGATGTCGGACGTCAGCGGGGCGTCGAACTCGCGGTGATAGGTGGCGTGCTCGCCGACGATGTTGACCACGCCCGAACGCGCGCGCTTCAGGTTGTGGAGGTTCGCCAGCGCGTTGCCGAGCCCGGGGCCGAGGTGCAGCAGCGTCGAGGCGGGCTTGCCGGTCATGCGCCAGTAGCCGTCGGCGGCGCCCGTCGTCACCGTCTCGTGCAGGCAGAGCACGCAGCGCATGCCGTCGACCCGGTCGAGGGCGGCGACGAAATGCATCTCCGACGTGCCGGGATTGGTGAAGGCCACCGTCACGTCACCGGCAACGAGGGTGCGCACGAGGCTCTCGGCCCCGTTCATCGACTTGGTCATGGGTCTTGGTTCACTTCATCGGAGAGAAGGCGGTGGGGACCAGGATCCGGTTCTCCATCCGCAGGAGCAGCGGGGTCGCCGCGTCGAGATAGTCGCCCCAGTTGGGCGCGACCGCCAGCTTGGCCCGTCGCTGCTCGCGATCGGCCATGCTGTCGTATTTCCACAGGTGCACGACCTGGTTGAGCGTGCCGATCTCGGTCACGAAGAAGCCGACGGGGTCGCCGAGGATCGGCCACTGGATCGGCTTCGCCAGGCGCTCGTAGACCTCGAGAAAGGCTTTCACCTTGCCCGGATGCGTCGTGTAGGTGCGCTCGTCGATGATCATGGACGTTTCTCCCCCGGAATGTGTCAGGACCCGCGCAGGCCGATGCGCTGGCCGCCGTCGACCGTGACGGTGGTGCCGGTCATGAAGGCGCCGGCATCGGACAGCAGAAGCAGGAGTGCCCCGTCGAGATCCTGCTCGCGGCCGAACCGGCCGACCGGGATCTCCTTGGTCATCTCGGCGCCCTTGCCGGAGGTCAGGTAGTCGCGGTTGATGTCGGTGACGACGTAGCCGGGCGCGATGGCGTTCACGCGGATGCCCTTGAAGGCCCATTCGAGGGCCAGCGCCTGGGTCATCTGGATCACCGCCGCCTTGGAGACGGCGTAGGAGGCGTTGCCCTTGCCGACCCCGTAGCCGAGGATCGAGGCGATGTTGACGATGGCGCCGTGCTTGCCGGCCTTGAGCAGGCGCTGGGCCGCCTCGCGGGCCGTGAAGAAGACGCCGTCGAGATTGGTCGCCATCGTCTTGCGCCAGTCCTCGTCGGAAATCTCCGCGGCGCGGCCCGGCACCGCGATGCCGGCATTGGCGACGACGGCGTCGACGGTGCCGAAAGCCTTCTCGGCGGCATCGAAGGCGCCCGCGATGGATGCGGTGTCGGTGACGTCGCCGGAGACGGCGATCGCCTGTCCGCCGGCGTTGCGGATGGCCTCGGCGACGCCCTCCACCTTGTCGGCCCGGCGGGCGACGGCGACGACCGAAGCGCCGTGTTCGGCGAGCGCCACGCAGAACCGCGCCCCGAGCCCCGTACCGGCACCGGTGACGAGGGCGACCCGGCCGCTCATGTCCAGAATATCTCTCGGCGCCATTCGCCCGCCTCCCGTCGACGGCGCGCACACTGGCAAGGCCGGGCAGCGCCCGCAAGCCGGCCGCGCGGAGGACAGCGATGCACGGACTCCAGGCCGCAGTGCGCACCACTTGACGCCGCGCGCGTGAAGGCCGCATGTCGCCGGTGCCGCTCTGCGACAATGAGTATCCAGGTACCCGAGGCCTCATGCGACTGCCGACTTTCGCCCGCCGTGACGCACTCAAGCTCATCGCCGCAGCCGGGGTCGCCTGGCCGTCGCTGGCCCAGGCGCAGCAGCCGCCCGCCGCCCAGCCGCCGGCTGCCTCGCCCCAGCCGCAGGCCCGTTTCGGCTTCGAGGAGGTGGAGCGCCGCGCCCGCGACCTCGCCGCCCTCCCCTACGAGGCCCCGCGTCCGGACCTGCCCCAGTCGCTGACGGGCATGAACTTCGACCAGTATCGCGACCTGCGCTTCCGCCCCGAACGGTCGCTGCTGCAGCAGGGCGGCGGCGCCTTCCGCATGCAGATGTTTCACCTCGGCTTCATCTACCGCACGCCTGTGGTGGTGAACATCATCCGCGACGGCATCTCGACGCCCGTGCCCTATGCCGCCGCCCTCTTCGACTACGGCCGCAACCGCTTCGAGCGGCCGCTGCCCATCGACCTCGGCTTCGCGGGCTTCCGCATCCATCACCCGCTCAACGACCCGCGCGTCCACGACGAGCTCATCTCGTTCCTCGGCGCTAGCTATTTCCGCTTCCTCGGGCGCGGCCAGAAATACGGTCTCTCGGCCCGCGGCATCGCCGTCAACACGGCGGGGCCCGGCCAGGAGGAGTTCCCGATCTTCCGCGAGTTCTGGGTCGACACGCCGCCGGCCGAGGCGCAGGCCTGCCACATCTACGCGCTGCTCGACGGCGAGAGCCTCACCGGCGCCTTCCGCTTCACCGTCTTCCCGGCGCAGGAGACCGTGCTCGACATCCGCTGCACGCTGTTTCCGCGGCGGCCGATCCCCAAGCTCGGCGTCGCGCCGCTCACCTCCATGTTCTTCTATGCGGAGAACGACCGGCGCTCCTTCGACGACTTCCGCCCCGAGCTGCACGATTCGGACGGCCTTTTGATCCACTCGGACACCGGAGAATGGATCTGGCGCCCGCTGCGCAACCCGCGCCAGGTCGAGGTCTCGCAATTCGTCGACCGCCAGGTCCGCGGCTTCGGCCTGATGCAGCGCGACCGCATCTTCGAGCACTACCAGGACCTCGACCTGAACTACGAACTCAGGCCGAGCTACTGGGTCGAGCCGCGCGAGGGCTTCAGCGAGGGCCGCGTCGAGCTGGTCGAGATCCCAACCACCGACGAGACCAACGACAACATCGTCGCCTACTGGGTGCCGAACCGGCCCGTCGAAGCCGGCCAGACGCTCGTCTTCTCCTACCGGCTGGTCTCGACCATGAACGAGGCACGGCTGCATCCCGGCGGCTTCGCGCTCAACACCTTCCGCACGCGGCCGATCGCGCTGGGCTCGGGCGAACAGGCGCCGCCCAACGCGGCGCGCTTCATCGTCGACTTCGCCGGTGGTGACCTCGAATATCACCTGAGCCAGCCGGACGCCGTCCAGGTCGTGCCCTCCGCCAGCAACGCGCGGATCACCCGCACCTTCCTCATTCCGAACCCGCAGACCCGCGGCTTCCGCGCCGGCATCGACGTGGTCGGCGACCCCGGCCAGACGGCCGACCTCAGGGCCTTCCTGCGCGCCGGCAACCGGGCCCTGACCGAAACCTGGACGTTCCCCTGGAAGGTCGACTGAGCGCAAACGAAAGCGCCCGGCACGATGGCCGGGCGCTCGATATCGTAGCGGCTGTCGCCGTTACTGCATGACGTGGACGACGCGGCGGTCAGCCGGGTTCACGAGGTACATGTTCTCGCCGACCACCACGTAGCGGTACTCGGTCATGCCGACGTCGGCCGGGAACGAGCGCAGCTCGACGGTCGGGGGCAGGACGGCGCCGCGGGTGACGGTCACGCCGCTCGGCAGGGTGACGGCGGCCGGACGCTGGGACTGCCAGTACGAGCGGATCATGCGCTGCTGCTCCATGTTCGGAGCATTGATGTTGCCGGTGTTGCGCGGCGCGTTCGAGTCCGGCAGGCC
>LNFH01000258.1 GCA_001464235.1 Rhizobiales bacterium Ga0077556
ACCTCATCGTCATGGACGACGGCTTCCAGAACCCGGCGCTGGCGAAGGACCTGTCGATCCTCGTGGTCGACGGCGCCGCCGGTCTCGGCAACGGCCGCGTCCTGCCGGCGGGGCCGCTGCGCGCGCCGTTCCGGCCCCAGCTCGCCCGTGCCGACGCGCTGCTGGTGGTGGGCGAAGGAGAGGCGGGGGACGCGCTGGCGGCTGTTGCCGCACGGGACGGCCGCCCGGTCCTGCGGGGTCGGCTGGTCGTGGAGGCGGCAGCTGCGGCCTGGCTGGCGGGGCGCGACGTGCTCGCCTTCTGCGGTATCGGCCGACCGGCGAAATTCGCCGAGACCCTCGGCACGGCCGGTGCTCGCAACGCGGTGCTGCGGCCCTTCCCCGACCACTATGCCTATGGCGACGCGGATGCGGAGCGGCTGCTGGCCGAGGCGGCGCGCACGGGCCTGCCGCTCGTCACCACCGAGAAGGATCAGGTGAAGCTCAAGGGATCGCCCGCCCTCGACCGGCTGGCGGCGGCGACGCGGGTGGTTCCGGTGAGGCTGCAGGTGGAGGAGGAGGCCGTGATGCTGGCGCTCCTCGACCGGGTCATCGCGGCACGAAGGTCTTGAACCGCTCGGGGTGGAGGCGCTCCAGCACGGCGGGCGGGCCCGAATAGGCCTCCTGCCGGGCGACGCTCCAGTATTTCAGGTCGTCGAGGGCGATGGGCTGGCCGGTGACGGCGCAGCGCACGAAGGTGCCCGGGCGCACGATGCGGAAATCCGCGTCCAGGTAGCGCAGCTCGGCCTCGCCGTCGGTCGGCCGACCGGAGGTCAGGCGGTTGAGCATCGTGACGGCTCCGCGCTCAGGTCCCGGGACCCGCCGGGTCCTGTCCCGACGGACGGCGGGCATTGGGCGCCTGCGGGTCGTCGGGCCGGCGGCCGACCGGGCCGTAGGGCGCGTCGGGCGAGGCGGTGCGATAGCCCGGCGGCGGCTCGACGAGGCGGCGCCGGGCGGGCTCGCCGGGGAAGGGCACGACCTGGTCGCGCGAGGAGGAGCCGAACAGCGAGCCGACCTGCGACCAGATCGGCGCCACGCGCATCTCGTCGACGGTGGCCGGGCCGGAAATCTGCGCCTGCGAGCGATCGCGGGTCGTGTCGACCAGCCCGCCGCCGAACCAGCCGCCCTGGCGGGAGCGCAGCTCGCCGTTGGTCATGGTGCGGCCGAACTCGTCGCGCTGGATCGGCGTGCGCTCGGCAAGGCCTGCGGCGCGGGCCCGCGCCACGTCGGGGTCGTTCGGCCAGTTGGGATTGCGGGCGGCGGCCGAATCCTGCGGCGGCGGCAGGGCGTTGCTGCGCGGCAGGACGAGGGGCGCGCGCTCGCGATAATCGATGGGAGGCCGCGCCGTCTCGACGAGGCCGAGGCCGCTGAGCAGGCCGCCCATGATGTTGGCCTCGAAGCCCGGTCCGTCGCCCTGCTGGGCGAAGGCGCCGGTTCCGGCGACGGTGAGGGCCGTGGCGAGGAGCGCAGTGCGGATGCGCGTCATGTCCGTCATCCCTTGAAAGAGCCCGGCTGGAAGTGGAAGCCCGGCCTTGAATGGACCCGGCGCCGGAGGCGCCGCTGTGCGGCCGGTTCTATCCCTCAGGATCATGCCGATTTCGAGGCACCCGGCCGGCCGCCGAAGAGGGACTCATACAGAAGCAGGGCAACGCCCGCAACGATGCCGACATCGGCGAGGTTGAACACGTACCACTGGAACTGCCAGGTGGCGGTGGTGATGTGGAAGGCGAAGAAGTCCGCCACGGCGCCGTAGACCACCCGGTCGAGGCCGTTGCCCACCGCCCCGCCGGCGATGAGGCCGAGCGCCACCGCCGTCATCGGGCTCTCGGCGCGCCACAGCCACCAGCCGATGAGGGCGACGGCGGCGACCTTGAACAGCACCAGCGCCCATTGGCCGAACACGCTGTCCTGCTGGAACATGCCGAAGGAGACGCCGTAGTTCCAGGCCATGACGAGGTCGAGCACCGGCAGGACGGTGATCGTCTGGCCGGAGGTGATCCCCACCACCTGGAGCATGAACACCTTGAAGGCCTGGTCGACGACGAGGGTGGCGACGAGGGCGATGAGGCCGGGGCGAAGGTAGGGCGAAGGGGTCAAGGGCGCGTCATCCGGTGGCGGTCTTGCCCGAGGTGGCGCGTCCGGCGGGGCGGGTCAAGCACTTATCCTCGACATCGGCGCGGCGAGCCGCCATAGGGACGTCGTCGCCAGCCCCCATCGTGCAGCCATGACCCACAAGCTCTATTTCGTCCGCCACGGCGAGACCGACTGGAACGCCGAGGGGCGGCTCCAGGGTCAGCGCGACATTCCGCTGAACGACGTCGGCCGCGTCCAGGCCGAGGAGGTGGGATCGATCCTCGCCCGGCTGGAGCCGCGCTTCGAGGACCTCGCCTACTGGTCGAGCCCGCTCTCCCGCACCCGCCAGACCATGGAACTGATGCGCAGCCGCCTCGGGCTGCATCCGCCCGCCTACCGCATGGACGACCGGCTGAAGGAGCTGTCCTTCGGCGCCTGGGAGGGCCTGACCTGGCCTGAGGTGGAGGCCCATTCGCCGGCCATCGCCGCCTCGCGCCTCGCCGACAAGTGGCACACCAAGCCGCCGGAGGGCGAGAACTACGAGGACGTCGCCACGCGGCTCGGTGCCTTCGTCGCGACCCTCGAACGACCGAGCGTCATCGTCTCCCACGGGGGCGTCGGCCGCACGCTCATGGCGCTGCGCGGCACGATGGACCGGGTCCGCGCCTCCGAGGTCTTCGTGCGCCAGGGTGTCGTCTACGTCTTCGAGGGCGACCGTTTCACGGTCGAGGGGCCGTGACGGCTCAGTAGCCGCCGAGGATGCCCCAGAGACTGCGCGCCGTCGGCAGCGGGCGCCGGCCGTTGGGCCGGTCCCAGGGGCACTGGTACTGGCTGGAGGCCACCGTATCGTCCATGCGGGCGGGGAAGCATTTCGGCCGCGTGCCGGGGGCCAGCGTGCCGCGGCTCTGGTGGACGAGCAGGACCCGGTCGCGGGTCTCGTCCTCGAGCCCGGCCCCGCGCGCCCAGACGGCGGGGGCGGTGGCGATGAGGGCGGTGAAGGCCAGAACGGCGATGCGGGTCATGGCGGCTCCTGCGGATGATCGTGCCGGCGGGCCGGCTCCGGACCGGTCCTCGCATCGACAACGCCTCACATAGCAGACCGGGTCCGTGGCGTCATTGCGGCGGCCGGCCGAAGTCTCACTTCAGACCGCCGACCGCCCGTCCGAACCGGGCGATGACGGAGCGCAGTCCCTCGTCCTCGAAGCCGGCGAGCGCCGCCTTCAGCCGCGCCTCGTCGGCGGGCGGCCGCGGCGCCTCCCGCGGCTTCGGCTTCGCCGTCAGCGAGATCTGGGTGAGCCGCACCGCGGCGACGCAGCGCCAGCCCATGAAGGCGTTGACCCGCTCGACGATGACCGGGGTCATGTGCTGGATCTCCAGCGCGAAGGGCGCCTCCACCCGGATGTGCAGCGTGCCCGGCTCCGGCTCGCCGATGCCCTGCGGGCGGCGCGGCCAGGCAATCTTCACCGGCGCCGAGCGGCGGGCGAGGTCCGCGCCGACGATCTCGTCCCAGCGCGTCACCACCTCCGTCGATGCGAAGCCGGCCTGCTGCAGCGCCTGCCCGATGGGGGCGGCGGCGATGTCGGCGAGGGGCCGCGGGCCTTTGGGACGGTAGGGCGATTTCATGGAGGCTGTGGGTTTTCGGGCGCCGGGACGGGAGGTGGCGTTGCGGCGGCGCCCGCGCTGGGCGAGGGTCCACCGATGACGCGCGCCACCATAGCACGGACGAAGCCCGCACAGGAGAGCGCAGCCCCGGCCGCCGCGCTGCTCGCCTGGTATGACCGCCACCGCCGCCGCCTGCCCTGGCGCGCCCTCCCCGGCGAGTCGGTGGACCCCTATCGCGTCTGGCTGTCGGAGATCATGCTGCAGCAGACCACGGTGAAGGCGGTCGCGCCCTATTTCGCCGCCTTCCTCGACCGCTGGCCGACGGTCGCCGACCTCGCGGCGGCGCCTGTCGAGGAGGTCATGAAGGCCTGGGCCGGGCTCGGCTACTATTCCCGCGCCCGCAACCTCCACGCCTGCGCCATCGCCGTGGCGCGCGACCACGGCGGTCGCTTTCCCGCCGATATCGCCGGCCTGCGCGCCCTGCCCGGCATCGGCGACTATACCGCCGCGGCCGTCGGCGCCATCGCCTTCGACCTGCCCGCGCCGGTCGTCGACGGCAATGTCGAGCGGGTCGTGACACGGCTCGAGACGGTGGACGACCCCCTGCCGGGGGCAAAGCCGCTGATCCGGGCACTGGTGGCCGACATGCTCGACCCCGCCCGCCCCGGCGACTTCGCGCAGGCCATGATGGACCTCGGCGCCACCATCTGCACGCCGCGCAAGCCCGCCTGCGCGCTCTGTCCGTTGCGCCCCTTCTGCGCCGCAGCCGCCGAGGGCACCCAGGAATCTTATCCGCGGAAAGCGCCGAAGAAGACCGGGACGCTGCGCCGCGGCGCCGCCTTCGTCGTGGTCCGGGCGGACGGCGCCCTCCTCGTCGGCACCCGTCCGCCGAAGGGCCTGCTCGGCGGGATGACGGAAGTCCCCGGCACCGAATGGTCGGCCGATTTCGACGAGGCCGCGGCGCTGGCGGCGGCGCCCCTGCCGCTCGCCGTCCGCCGGCTGCCGGGCCTCGAACTCGCGGTCTTCCGGGCCGAGGCGCCGCAGGACATGCCGCCCGGTCCGGGGCTGCGCTGGATCGCGGCGGGCGAGATCGCCGGCGAGGCCTTTCCCACCGTGATGCGCAAGGTCATCGCCCATGCCCTGCCGGGCCGGTGACGGGCGGGCTTGACCTCGGCCCGCCGAGCGGCATGCTGGCCGGCCCGGGACGGGAAGGAACCACCGCGGCGCGGCGGACTTGCCACAGGAGCCCCGGTTCGAACGTGAGGATGTCGCCTGGATGACCGATGGCCGGCCGCAGGGCATGACCTGGCACTACGACCGCGCGGAAATGGTCGCCGACGGCGTCGTCCACGTGCTCGGCGCCATCTTCGCCCTGTTCGCCGCGGGCGCGCTGATCGGCGTCGCGCTCTACCGGGCGGAACTCGCCACCATCTCGTCCCTGGCGATCTATGCGGCGAGCCTCGTCGCGGTCATCGGCTGCTCGGCCGCCTACAACATGTGGCCGGTGTCGCGCACCAAGTGGATCCTGCGCCGCTTCGACCATGCCGCCATCTTCATGCTGATCGCCGGCACCTACACGCCCTTCATGGTGCATGTCGCGACCCCCACCGCCCACGCCATGCTGGCTGCGGTGTGGATCGCCGGCTTTGCCGGGGCGGCGCTGAAGCTCTTCGCCCCCGGCCGCTACGACCGCGTCACCGTCTTCCTCTATCTCGCCATCGCCTGGAGCGGCGTCGTCGTCGCCCACCAGGTCTTCGCCGTGCTGCCCACCGCGGCCATCGTGCTGCTGGTGGTGGGCGGGCTCATCTATTCGGCCGGGGTCGTCTTCCACCTCTGGCATTCCCTGCGCTTCCAGAACGCCATCTGGCACGGCTTCGTTCTCGTCGCCGCCGGCTGCCAATATGCCGCCGTGCTGAACGGCGTGCTGCTGAGCGCCTGATCGGAAAACACGCGATGACCCTCTCCGGCTTCCTCCTCTTCTGCGGCGTCTACGCCATGGCGACCTTCTCGCCGGGCCCGGCGGTGGCGGCCATCGTGGCGCGCACCCTGGCGGTGGGGGCGAGGCGCACCGCGCCCTTCATCCTCGGCATCGTCGCCGGCGACCTCGTCTGGTTCGCCCTGGTCGCCCTCGGTCTCGCGGCGCTCGCCCAGAACGCCCAGCCGCTGTTCCTCGCGATCAAGTTTGCCGGCGTCGGGTATCTGCTCTGGCTCGCCTGGAAGCTCTGGACCGCGCCCGCCGCCGCACCCCAGGAATCGCCGGCGGCACGCGGCGAGGGCTGGAAGCTCTTCCTCGGCGGCCTCGCGCTGACCATGGGCAACGCCAAGGTCATGGTCTTCTTCGTCTCGATCCTGCCGCTGGTGGTCGACCTCGGCACCCTGACGCCGCTGCTCGCGGTGGAACTCGCCGTGGTCATGATGGCGATCCTCTCCACCGCCATGTGGACCTATGCGCTTGCCGCCGCCCGCGCCCGCCGCTTCATCGCCAGCCCGCGCGCCATGCGGATGGTCAACCGCGGCACCGGCGCGGTGATGGCCGGCGCCGCCGTGGCCGTCGCGGCAAGGGGGTAGGGCTCGTCAACGCGTCATGCCCGGGCTTGTCCCGGGCATCCACGCATTCTCTTCAAGCTGCGTT
>LNFH01000259.1 GCA_001464235.1 Rhizobiales bacterium Ga0077556
TTGGCGGTGAGGTTCACCTGGATCACCTGGTCCCACTCCTCGTCCTTCATGCGGATGAAGAGGTTGTCGCGGGTGATGCCGGCATTGTTGACGAGGATGTCGAGCCCGCCCATGGCCGCTTCCGCGGCCGGCACCAGCGCGTCGACCTCGTCGAGGGCGGAGAGGTTTGCGGGGAGCACGTGGGCCCGCTCGCCGAGGGCGGCGGCCAGCTCCTCGAGCTTCTCCCGCCGCGTGCCCGAAAGGGCGACGGTGGCGCCGCGGCCGTGCAGCGCGCGGGCGATGGCGCTGCCGATGCCGCCGGTGGCGCCGGTGACGAGGGCTGTCTTGCCGGTCAAGTCGAACATGGTCGAACTCCCTGTCAGCCGCGCGCGGCCTTGAACGCCCGGTTCCGGTGGCGCCGTCGGCAATGCGCTTGACGAGGCCGGTCAGCACCTTGCCGGAGCCGATCTCGTAGAAGGTGGTGACACCCGCCCCGGCCATGGCGGCGACGCATTCGCGCCAGCGCACCGTGCCGGTGACCTGCTCGACGAGACGGCGGACGATCTCCGCGGGATCGCTGACGGGGGCGGCGACGACGTTGGCGACGACGGGCACGACCGGCGCTTTCACGCTGACCTTCGCCAGGGCCTCGGCCATGGCGTCGGCGGCCGGCTGCATCAGGGCGCAGTGGAAGGGGGCGGAGACGGGCAAGGGAATCGCGCGCTTGGCGCCCGGCCTTGTGGCCGGAGATGACGACCTGGCCGCCGCCGTTGTCGTTGGCGGCCTGGCAGACCTCGCCCTCCGCCGCCTCGGCAGCGACCGCGACGACCGCCTCGAAGTCGAGGCCGAGGATGGCGGCCATGGCGCCGGTGCCGACCGGCGTCGCCGCCTGCATGGCGTTGCCGCGGATGCGCAGCAGGCGCGCCGTATCGGCGATGGAGAAGGTGCCGGCGGCGGCGAGGGCCGAATATTCGCCGAGGGAGTGGCCGGCGACGAAGGCGGCGTCGCGGGCGAGGTCGAGACCGGCTTCGGCCTCGAGGACGCGGATGGTGGCCAGCGAGACGGCCATCAGTGCCGGCTGGGCGTTCTCGGTCAGCGTCAGCGTCTCGATCGGCCCGTCCCACATGACGGCGGAGAGCTTCTGGCCGAGCGCCGCATCGACCTCGTCGAAGACCGCGCGCGCGGCGGGAAAGGCATCGGCGAGCGCCTTGCCCATGCCGACGCTCTGGCTGCCCTGACCGGGAAAGGTGAATGCGGCTGTCATGGACCGGACCTCGCGACGCCCCTGAAGAAGGTGCGCGGGACTGGCATCGGGCCGGCGCGGAGTCAAGCGAGACGCTCGCCTGTCGACAGTCCGGACCGTTTCCAACCGCCCTCTTGCCAGCGGGCCGCCGATCCCTGATATGTTACACTATAACGTATGAGGATCCCATGTCCCCGGACCACCGCCTGCCCGTCACCGTCCTCTCCGGCTTCCTCGGGGCCGGCAAGACGACCCTGCTCAACCACATCCTCAACAATCGCGAGGGCCGCAGGGTCGCCGTCATCGTCAACGACATGTCGGAGGTGAACATCGACGCCGATCTCGTCCGTGACGGCGGGGCCGACCTGTCGCGCACCGACGAGAAGCTGGTGGAAATGACCAACGGCTGCATCTGCTGCACCCTGCGCGACGATCTCCTGACCGAGGTGCGCCGCCTCGCCGAGGCCGGGCGCTATGACTACCTGCTGATCGAGGGCACGGGGATCGCCGAGCCGCTGCCGATCGCCGCCACCTTCTCCTTCCGTGACGAGGACGGCCGGGCGCTGGAAGACGTGGCGCGGCTCGACACGATGGTGACGGTGGTCGACGCGATCAACCTGCTGACCGATTTCGGCAGCCGGGATTTCCTCAGGGATCGCGGCGAGACCGCCGGAGGCGAGGACGAGCGCACCCTCGCCGATCTCCTGACCGACCAGATCGAGTTCGCCGACGTGGTGATCGTCAACAAGATCTCCGACGTGGACGCCGAGCGCCGCGATCTCGTCCTGAAGGTCGTGCGCGGGCTGAACCCCGATGCCCACGTCATCACCACCGACTTCGCGTCGGTCGACCTCGACGAGGTTCTCGACACGGGCCGCTTCGACCACGAGAAGGCCGAGATGCATCCGCTGTGGGCCAAGGAGCTCTACGGATTCAAGGATCACGTGCCGGAGACGGAGGAATACGGAATCTCATCCTTCGTCTATCGCGCCGCCCGCCCCTTCGACCCCAAGGCCTTCGACGCCTTCCTCAAGGCGACGTGGCCGGGCCTGATCCGCGCCAAGGGGCATTTCTGGCTGGCGACGCGGCCGGACTGGTGCGGGGAGCTGTCGATCGCCGGCGCCGTGTGCCGAACGTCGGCCATGGGATTCTGGTGGATCGCGGTGCCGAAGGCCCGCTGGCCGCAGTCGGAGGAATGGCGCGAGATGCTCAAGAGGCACTGGCACCCGGTCTACGGCGACCGCCGGCAGGAACTGGTGTTCATCGGAACGGGCATGGACGAGGCGGCCATGCGTGCAGCGCTGGATGGATGCCTGCTCGGCCGCGCCTCGGCCACACGCTTCAACCCCGACGCGTTCGCGGGCCTGCCGGACCCCTTCCCAGCCTGGCGGCGGGAGGCCGACGCGGCGTGACCGCGCCTCAGTGACCCGGGCGATCCGTGATCGTCACGACCAGTTCCTCGCCCTCGAAGAACAGGGTCTCGGTGCCGGCGGATGCTTCCTCGGGCACGGCGAGCTCGACCTCGCCGCGGGCGACGGCCTCGACCAGCGCACGGCCGAGGGAGCGGCGTGCCGTCTCGTCCTCGGCGAACACGCCGAGTTCCTCGCAGGTGCGGTCGAACTTGCGCTTGATGAGGGTGAGGTCGCGCGCCGTCAGGACGCAGCTGCGACTGGGGGTGTGATGAAGGTCGGCCATGGATTCGCTCCCGGAAAGGTCCGCCTCGCGAACTATTTCTTCTTGTTTCATCGCATCACGGCAGGATCATGGCGTCAGTCGGCGAGGCTGTAGCGCTTCTTCTTTTTCGGCGGAGCGCCGCGGGTGAGGTTCTCCGGGCTCGCCGGCCGATCGACACGGGTCCCGGCGCCGATCTCGTCGCCGCCCGCGCGGTCCTTCCCGCGGTTGCCGGACCCGGCGTGCCCTTCGGAGCCGGCCTCATGCGGACCGTCCGGTCGTCCCGTCCCCGGCTTCAGCGTGCTGGCCATCATCGTCTCCCCCGTTCATCCGCATCCCACAACCCGCCTGCCGGGGGCGCGGTTCCAGGGCGGGGCGCGAAAACGTCACGGCCGCTGCGGCAACGGCCTTGAATCCGCGCGGCGATCGCGTATAAGGCCGCCTTCGCTTCGGACGGCCGGTGGCTGAACGGACGGCAGGCTCGCCTGCAGGATGGTGTTTTCCATCCGTCGTCCGGTGTCTCCGCCTTCGAGAAAACTGTCGGGCCTGTCCAGGGCTCGGGGGGCTTCGCGCCGGACAAAGCGTCACTCGAACCGGAGACAGGCCGAATGCCTCTCTATGAACATGTGTTCCTGGCGCGCCAGGACGTGACCTCTCAGCAGGCGGAAGCGCTTGCCGAGCAGTACAAGGGCGTCATCGAGGCCCATGGCGGCTCGGTGCCCAAGGTGGAGCCCTGGGGCCTGAAGTCGATCGCCTTCCGCGTCCGCAAGAACCGCAAGGCCCACTACACCCTGATGAACATCGATGCTCCCCCGGCGGCGATCTCCGAAATGGAGCGCCAGATGGCGATCAACGAGGACATCCTGCGCTTCATGACCGTCAAGGTCGAGGAGCTCGAGGAAGGCCCGTCGGCCATGCTGCAGAAGCGCGACCGCGACGATCGCGGCGAGCGCGGCTTCGGCGGCGACCGCGGCTTCGGCGGCGGCGGCGGTCGTGACCGCGGCTTCGGCGGCGGCGGTGGTGGTGGCGGTGGAGGCGGCGCACGCCGTTTCCGCGATCGTGATGGCGGGGATGTCGAAGCCTCCGCCGATGTCGAACAGACGGAGGAGTGACCATGTCTGCCGCAGCCGGTGGCGCCCGTCGCCCCTTCTTCCGCCGTCGCAAGACCTGCCCCTTCTCCGGCCCGAACGCGCCGAAGATCGACTACAAGGACGTCCGTCTCCTGCAGCGCTACATTTCCGAGCGCGGCAAGATCGTTCCGTCCCGCATCACGGCGGTCTCCGCCAAGAAGCAGCGCGAGCTCGCCCAGGCGATCAAGCGCGCGCGCTTCCTCGGCCTGCTGCCCTACGTGATCAAGTGATCTGCCTGCGGCGGGACGCGCCAGCGCCCCGCCGCACCAACCTGACGACGTGAATCGTCGGCCGTGCCGGTCCTGACCGCCGCGGCTGAAGCTGGGGCTCCTCCCCTAACCCTCTGCCATGAGCGGGACAGCTGACGATGGGACCGACCCTCGCCATCGCCTTTGGGGCAGGACTTGCCTCCGCACTGCTCTTCGCGACGCTCGCGTCGGGGAGCCCGATGGCGCTCATCCTGTTCTATTTCGCCGCGCTGCCCGTGCTCATCGCCGGGCTTGCCGGCGCCTTCGCCGGCACGATCGGGGCGCTCGCCCTGTCGGTGGCGCTGCGTTCGCAGTTCGGCCTGTTCTTCTTCTTCTCCGTCGGCCTGCCCGCCTGGTTCCTCACCTATGCGGCGCTGTCGCTGCGCCCGGCGCCGCGCGAGGACGACCCCGAGGCCGTCGAGTGGATGCCGGCCGGCATGCTCCTGACCCTGATCGGCGCCGGCGCGGTGCTGCTGACCCTCTTCGCCATCATCGCCCTCTACGGCCTCGACTACACCGCCTTCCAGGCCTCCATTCGCGTCGCGGTGGGGCGCACGCTCGACCAGGTGCGCGCCAGCAACGTCGACCGCGAGGCCCTGGTCACGCTGATGGCCGCCGCGGTACCGGTCGCGGCCGCCGTGGTCTGGACCTTCGTCACCACGGTCAACCTCTATTTCGCCGGCCGCATCGTCCGCGCCTCGGGCCGCCTCATCCGCCCCTGGCCTGACCTGCCGGCGCTGAAGCTGCCGAAATGGACGTCGCTGGTCCTTCTCGCCGGCTCCATCGGGTCCTTCGCCTCGGGCTTTCCGGGCCAGATCGCGGCGATCATGCTGGCGGTGGGCCTCGCCATCTACGCGCTCCAGGGCTTCGCGCTGGCGCACGACATCACCCGTGGCTGGGGCATGCGGGGTTTCGCCCTCGGCCTGCTCTACGCCTGGCCGATGATCTTCGTGGCGCTCGCCGGCCTCGCTGACGTGCTCTTCGACATCCGGGCGCGGCGCAAGCCGCCCGCGCCTCCCCTCAACACCTGAAACAGACTGACTGATCAAGGAGCATCATCATGCAGGTCATCCTTCTCGAGCGCGTCGCCAAGCTCGGCTACATGGGCGAAGTCGTGGACGTGAAGCCGGGCTATGCCCGCAACTTCCTCCTCACCACCGGCAAGGCGCTGCGCGCCACCGAGGCCAACCGCAAGAAGTTCGAGACGATGAAGGCCCAGCTCGAGGCCCGCAACCTCGAGATGAAGAAGGAAGCCGAGGCGGTCGCCGCGGAGCTCGACGGCACCTCCTACGTGCTGATCCGCCAGGCCGGCGAGACCGGCCAGCTCTACGGCTCGGTGTCGGCCCGCGACCTGTCGGACGCCATCACCGCCGCCGGCATCACCGTGTCGCGCGCCATGATCCAGCTCGACACCCCGATCAAGACGATCGGCCTGCACAAGGTCACCGTGTCGCTGCATCCGGAGGTCGACGCGACCGTCACCGTCAACGTCGCCCGCTCCGAGGGCGAGGCCAACCGGCAGAGCGAGGGCGAGGACCTCACCCAGCGCGCCGACGAGCCGACCTTCGAGACCTTCAACCCGGAAGAGTTCGGCGACTCCGAGGGCTGAACCCGGCGCCGCCCCCTGCGGGGGGCGTTCTCCCATCCAAACGAAAACGCCCGGTCTCGCGACCGGGCGTTTTTCTTTTGGGCGGGGCGTGACGGCCGCAGGGCGTCCCGCCCTCCCTCGGCGTCAGTAGCGGGCGATGATCGGGGCCGCCGGCAGGGCCGGAGCGCCGAAGAGGTAGCTCACGCCGACGCGCACCGCATGGGTGTCGACCCGGTTGCGCACGTCGGAGGCGTTGACGTTGATCGCGCAGGGGTCGGTGGCAAGGCACGAGCGCGAGCCGTAGGCGGTGTAGCGGTACTCGGCGCGGATCGACCAGTTGTGGGTCAGCTTGTGCTCCATACCGGCGCCGATGACCCAGCCCCAGCGGGTCGCCGAGTACTTCACGACGTGGCCGATGGGATTGTTGCAGTCGTCGAGCACGGTGCAGGCGGTCATGTTGGCGACCGCGAAGCCGCCGAGCAGGTAGTACATCGACTTGTGGTGCACGAAGCCGGCGCGGGCCACCAGCGAGGCCTGCCAGTTGATGCCGATGCGCTGCTGGTACTGGTTGCCGCCGACCGCCGGTGCGGTGAAGGCGACGTTGCCGTTGTACCAGGGGGAGTTCGACTTGCCGCCCGGGCCGTCGAGGCTGAACTCGGCGCCGAGCAGGAAGGCGCCGAACAGGCGCTGGATGCCCAGGTGGACGCCGTAGTTGAACTGGGCCTTCATGTAATCGTATTCGAAGTTCCAGACCTGCCGGCCGGTGCCGTCGTCACGCGTCGTCCCGGTGGCGTCGGAGTGGAAACCGCGGTTGTGGACGAACTGGGTGCCGACATGGCCGCCCAGGTAAACGCCACTCCACTGGTCGCTGTACTCGTAGGACGGCGCGACCACTTCCGATCCGCGAAGGACCGGGGCACCGAGATCAGCGGCTCCGGCGGCGCCGGACGTCAGGAGAACCGCAGCGGCGGCCATGGGTATTGCGACACGCTTGAACATGGGAGCGCCCCTTGGAAATGAACGATTCACCGCGATTGCGGCTCGCATGAGGGATCGCACGTTAATCTTAACGTTAGGTTTCCAACGGCCGCCCAAGTAACGCGGGGGTTGTAGTCTTTCACCGGCGGCGACTTGCTTGGGCCCGGGCGTGGTTTCCGGGCCACAGCGGTCCGCCCTCAAGCCAGGGCGGGAGTCAACCGTTCTCCTGCGACGCGCTCCCTTCCCGGGAGGGCCTGTGAGAATCGGGGAGAGCGGGCGATGATGGGCGCTGCTGCCAAAGGATTGGCCCCGGCACCGCTCAGCTCTGCTAGACAGGCCTGCCGAGCACAGACCCAGAAGCCCCATGTCCGCCCTGCCCGCCCTGAAATCCGTCGGTCCGTCCGACCTGCCGTTCCGCCAGGCCCCGCACAACATCGAGGCGGAGCAGGCGCTGCTGGGCGCGATCCTCGTCAACAACGAGGCCTTCTACCGCGTCGCGGATTTCCTCGAGCCGAAGCATTTCTTCGACCCGCTTCACCAGAAGATCCACGAGATCTCCTCGCAGCTGATCCGCGCCGGCAAGATCGCCACGCCGGTGACGCTGAAAACCTTCATGAACGACGCGGCCATCGACGTCGGCGGCATGACCGTAGCGCAGTATCTCGGGCGCCTCGCGGCGGAAGCCACGACGATCATCAACGCCGAGGATTACGGACGGGCGATCTACGACCTCGCCATCCGCCGCAACCTGATCCTCATCGGCGAGGGCATGGTCAACGTCGCCTACGACGCGCCGGTGGACATGCCGCCGCGCCAGCAGATCGAGGATGCCGAGAAGAGCCTGTTCGAGCTCGCCGAAACCGGCCGCTACGACGGCGGCTTCCGCCGCTTCACCGACGCGATGGCGCGCGCCCTCGACATGGCCGCCGCCGCCTACCAGCGCGACGGCAAGCTGTCGGGCATCTCGACCGGCCTGAACGATCTCGACCAGCGCCTCGGCGGCCTGCAGCACTCCGACCTCGTCATCCTCGCCGGACGCCCCGGCATGGGCAAGACGGCGCTCGCCACCAACATCGCCTTCAACATCGCCAAGGCCTACACCTTCGAGGTGGAGCCCGACGGCACCCACAAGACGACGAACGGCGGCATCGTCGGCTTCTTCTCGCTGGAAATGAGCGCCGACCAGCTCGCCACGCGTATCGTCGCCGAGCAGGCGGCAATCCCCTCCTACAAGATCCGGCGCGGCGACATGCGCGAGGACGAGTTCTACAAGCTCACCCAGGCGGCGCAGGAGATCCAGTCGCTGCCGCTCTACATCGACGACACGGGCGGCCTGTCCATCGTCCAGCTCGCGGCGCGGGCGCGGCGGCTGAAGCGCCAGCGCGGCCTCGACTTCATGGTAGTCGACTATCTTCAGCTTCTGTCCGGCTCGTCGAAGAAGGGTGAGAACCGCGTCCAGGAGTTGACCGAGATCACCACCGGCCTGAAGGCGCTCGCCAAGGAGCTGCACGTGCCGATCATGGCGCTGTCGCAGCTCTCCCGTCAGGTCGAGAACCGCGACGACAAGCGCCCGCAGCTGTCGGACCTGCGCGAATCCGGCTCCATCGAGCAGGACGCCGACGCAGTCATGTTCGTGTTCCGCGAGGAATATTACCTGAAGAACAAGGAGCCGAAGCCCGGTACCGAGGAGCACCTGAAGTGGCAGACCGACATGGCGCAGGTCCATGGCCGCGCCGAGGTGATCATCGGCAAGCAGCGCCACGGCCCGACCGGCACGGTCATGCTGCAGTTCGAGGATTCGGTGACGCGCTTCTCCGACCTCGCCGACGCCGACCGCCTGCCCGAGCGCTTCGAGTGACCGCATGACCATTCCGCTGAGCGAGGCCGGTGCGGTCCTGACCATCGACCTCGGCGCTCTCGCCGCCAATTACCGCGCGCTCGTCGCCATGGGGGCAGGCGTACCCACTGCGGCGGTGGTGAAGGCCGACGCCTACGGGCTCGGCATCGAGAAGGCCGGCCCGGCGCTCGCCGCGGCGGGCTGCACCACCTTCTTCGTCGCCCATCTGTCGGAGGCGAAGCGGCTGCGCGCCGCGGTTCCGGCCGCCACCATCTACGTGCTCAACGGGCTCTTCGGCGCCGCGCTGGATGCCTACCTCGCCCACGACATCCGCCCGGTCCTCGGCAGCCGCGAGGACGTGGAGATCTTCGCCGCCCATTGCGAGACGGTCGGCCGCCGTCTGCCGGCCGCCGTCCACGTCGACACCGGCATGAACCGGCTCGGCCTCGACCTCGCCGAGGCTGCCCTGCTGGCGGAGCCGGGCGCGGCGTCGCTGGCCTTCGAGCCGGCGCTGCTGATGAGCCATTTCGCCTGCGCCGACGACCCGGCCCATCCGCTCACCGCCCGGCAGATCGACCGCTTCCAGCAGATCCGCGGCCTGTTTCCGGGCATCCCCGGCTCGCTCGCCAATTCCGCCGGCTGCACGCTGCCGGCCGCACGCCACGACCTGATGCGCCCGGGCGTGGCGCTCTACGGCGCGCGCTTCGTGGCGGATCGCGCCCCGCTCTCCCCGGTGGTGACGCTCGAGGCGCCCATCATCCAGGTGCGCGGCGTCAGGGCCGGCGACACGGTCGGCTACGGGGCGTCCTGGACGGCGGCGCGCGCCAGCCGGATCGCCGTCGTCTCGGTCGGCTATGCCGACGGTTACCTGCGCCAGGCTGGTTCCACCGACCGCAAGACCGGCGCGCCCATGCGGGTCAACGGCGTCCTCTGCCAGCCCGCCGGCCGCGTCTCCATGGACCTCGTCGCCATCGACGTCACGGAGGCGGGTGCCGTCGCCGCCGGCGACACCGCGACCCTCATTGGCGACGGCATCGGCGTCGACGACGTGGCGGATGCCGCCGGCACGATCGGCTACGAAATCCTGACGAGCCTCGGCAGGCGCTACCACCGGCGCTATACCGGCTGACATGGCCCGCTCCACCACCACCTATGTCTGCCAGTCCTGCGGCGCGACCTACGGCCGCTGGCAGGGCAAGTGCGAGAGCTGCGGGGCCTGGAACACCA
>LNFH01000260.1 GCA_001464235.1 Rhizobiales bacterium Ga0077556
GCTGGTAGACGCGTCCCACGACCAAGAGCACGAGGCCGAGGCCGATGAAGGACAGGGCGCGCCACAGCCCGGTCAGCCCGGCCATGTCGACGAGGAAGACCTTCAGCACCGCGAGCGCCACCGTGGCCGCGGAGGCGAGGCGCAGCGTCCGGCTGCCGAAGACCGCTCCGGCAGCCAGCAGCGCGATGCCCACCGCCAGCCAGACGGCGGAATAGGCGTAGAGCTCGCCGTTGCCGATACCCCAGGGAGACACCTCGCCGCGGGCCAGCATGGCCACGGTGATGTTGAGATAGTTGACCAGCATGGCGAGTCCGATGAGGCCCATCACGCGGCTCTCCAGGGCCCGGCCCGCGCGCCGCTCCAGCATCGCCGCGCCGACCGCCAGGACGGCGCCGAACCCGTAGCCCAGCAGCGCCCAGTTGACGACCGGATGGGGCCCGACGTCGGTTCCGGTGATCCAGGGGTTGAAGGCGAAGCCCATGACCACGGCGATCCAGGCCCAGGAGGCGTAGCGGACGACGAGGACCGCATTGTCCCAGAAGACGCCGCTGCGCATCGCGGCGAGGCGCGACAGGCCGAGACCGAAGGCGAGCATGGTGACGGTATGGGTCGCCGCCTCGGGGAAGCGCATGGGGGCGGCGAAGAGCCGGAGGCCGTGGGCGCCGAAGGCATGGCGCACCTGGACGATCAGCAGCAAAGCCGTGAAGACCAGCGCGAGGGCCTCGAGGATGCCCACGGGCCCATCCTCGCCGCGCCGCCGGCGCAGCATCCAGGCCGCAGCGGCGGCGCTCAGCGCGGGCAGTCCGTAGCCGGGCAGCAGCCAGTTGAAGACCACCGCCTCGCCGACGTCGAAGCCGTTGATGGCCGGGTCCCAGACGACGCGCAGGAGCACGCCGCAGCCAGGTGCGGCAGCGGCCGGAAGGTGTAGACCCAGGCGATGCCGGCGATCATCGCGGCCAGCGCGAGGGTGAGCCAGGCGCGTTCGAGGAGAAGCGTCAGGGCGAAGGCGAGCGCCGCCAGCGCGCCGATGGCATAGAGCGCCGAGGCGGAGGCGAGCCCGGGCCTCTGGCCGGAGCGAAGCCGGTGGGCCGCCTCGGTGGCGGCGCCGAAGCTCGCCGCCAGCACCATGGCGAGCGCGGCGAAGCGCGGCGAGATCACGAAGCCCTCGACCTTGCCGTAGACGATGGCGCGAGAGGCATGAGGACGGAGGTCATGGCGAGGGTCAGCACCACCCAGGCCTCGCGCTGGCGGCGCGCCACGGCGAGCACGGCGGGGACGATGCCGAAGAGGAGCGCCACGGCGAGGCCGGACCAGACGATGCGGGAGAGCACGTCGGGGAAGTCCGGCGGCACGCCGAGCGGATCGACCAGCGTCGAGGGCCGGACGCCGACCGACCAGCCGAGGAGGATGAGGAGGGCGAAGAGGCCGGTGACCGGCGCGGCTGCGGCGACCGACGGCGCACGCCAGACGAGGGCGAGGACCGCGAGCGCGAGCAGCAGGAACAGCGCGACCGCGGCCATGCCCTGGCGGCTCTCCAGAACGGCGAGCATGGCGAGGAGGGCGAAGGCGCAGAGGATGACCGTGGCGCCGGCATCGGCGCCGCGCTCGCGATGCGGGGCGAAGCGGATGCCGGGCACCACGAAGAGCGCCGCCGTGGCGATGCCGGCCAGCGCCTGGACGAGGCTCGGATAGGCGCCGCCGGAGGTTGCGACCAGGGTCAGGGCGCCGAGCCCGACGGCGACGCCGGTCGCCGCGAGGCGCAGCCACAGCCAGTCGCGGATCCAGGCGAGGGTGAAGCAGGCGGCGGTGATGACCGCCGCGTAGATCGGGAAGACATAGGGGTTGGGATCGTCGGCGGCGACGAGGAAGGGCGCGGCGAAGGCGGCGACGAGGCCGATGGCGCCGAGCAGCGGGCCGTGGACGCCCGCGAGGACGAGCGTGCCGAGGCCGACCGCGCCGAGGGCGACGAAGGTCGTCACCGGGCCGATGAAGTCGTAGAGCGCATGGGCGGCGTAGATGGTGGCGAAGGCGGCGACGGCACCGGCGCCGGTGAGTGCCGAGGGAATGTCGGCGACGGGCAGGGTCGGCAGGCCCTTGTCGTTGCGGCGCAGCCACTCGCCGCCCGCCAGCAGGGCGAGCGAGAAGAGGAAGCCGAGGGCGATGCGCATGCCCGGGCCGACGAGGCCCTGCTCGATGGAATAGCGGACGAGGAAGATGCCGCCGAGGCCGAGGGCGATGGCGCCGACCCAGACCGCCCAGCGCGAGCCGATGCTCTCCTCGAAGCCGCCGAGGCCGGCCGGGGCCGTTACGGGCGGCGGGGGCGAAGCGGGCGGGGCCTCCATCGGATCGATGGCTTCCAGCGGGCCCTTGCTGGCGACCGCCGGCACGGAGCGGCGGACGAAGGCAGGCTCCGGAGCCGGTGCGGTGTCGGCAACCTCGGGCTCCGCAGGGGCCGCGGGCTCGGGCTCGGGCACCGCCGCGAGAGGAGCGACGTCGTCCTGCGGAACGGGCCGCGGCGCCGACGCACCTGCGGCAAGGGCCGCATGCAGGAGGCCGAGTTCGGTCTCCGCCTGGCGCAGCCGCGTCTCGACCCCGTCGAGCCGCCGCCTGGCATCGCCCGCCCGGATGAAGGCGGCGATGGCCATGATCGGCAGAGCCAGGATGAGGGCCGTGGCGATGACGATGCCGAAGACGAAATCCATGCGGTTCGGCCCCCTGATGGCCAGAATGAGTGTATGGCGGCCGCAAAACGCGCCGCGAACATCCCGCCAGATGCGGGTTCAACATTTCCGCGCGATGGCGCGCGTCGGGAGAAGTGTCACCGCAGGTCGTTGCGATGGCGTTGCCGCGACCGCGGCAATGCGATCAACGCCCCAGAGAGAGCGCGAAGGGCTCGCCCTCGTAGGCGTCGCGTCCACGACCGATGCGGCCGAGCATGCGGTCGGCGATGGTGACGAGGCGCAGATTCGGCGTGGCGCTGGGGCTGAGCCTGCGGAGTTCGCCTGCCAGCGCCTCCTCGTCCTCGGACGGATTGATCGCGCAGGCGGTGATGAAGGCGGCGGCAGTCGAACGGCTGATCCCGGCCCAGCAATGGACGACCAGCGGGCTCCGGGCGCTGTGGGTGCGCCACCAGCCCTCGACGAAGCCTAGGAGGCGCTCCACATGGGCGTCCGCAGGGACGACGTAGCCCTCCATCGGCGCGACGATGTCGTTCATGCCGAGGAAGAGATGGTCGTCGACCGCCACCGTCGCCGGCCGCTCCACCACCGTACCCTGGTTGATCAGCGTCACGACATGCCGGGCGCCGGTCGCCTGCACGGTCGCGGCGAGCCTGGACAGCGAACAGACGTGAACCTGCATGACCGTGTCCTCCTGGCGCCCGCTTGGCTTGCCGCCTGATAGCGCGGGTTCGATGACGAAACGATGCGGCAGATCGCTCGGCCGGGCAACGCCGGCCGGCGCTCAGCCTGCAAGGGCGGCGAAGCGGGCGAGAAAGGCCGCCTTGGCGCTGTCGGAATCCATCGGCACCAGGACCGGCGGGACGCCCTTCGCGCCGCCGAAGATGCCGGTGGGGGCGCCGAAGATGCCGGTCGCCTCGTCGTGGCTGAAGCCTGCGAGTTGCGTCGCCTCCAGGAAGGCGGCGACGTGGTCGGCCTTCTTGGTGAGGGTGGCGATCTCGGCCGGGGCCGCAGCCGGCAAGCCGAAGCGGATGTGGATGGCGCCCATCAGCCGGGCCTCGACCGCCTTGTAGTCGCCGCCGATCACCGCCTTGAAGGGCGAGATCATGTCGCCGATGACATATTCGGGCGCGTCGTGCAGCAGCACGGCGAGCCGCCAGCGCGGCTCCAGCGCCGGCTGCATCCGCGCCGCGATCTCCTCCACGAGGAGGCAATGCTGCGCCACGGAGAAGACGTGCGGGCCCGTCGTCTGGCCGTTCCAGCGGGCGACGCGGGCGAGGCCATGGGCGATGTCCTCGATCTCGACGTCGAGCGGCGAGGGATCGAGCAGGTCGAGGCGCCGGCCGGAGAGCATGCGTTGCCAGGCGCGCGGCGGGCGCTGGCGGGGGGATGGGGAGCGGGTGGCCATGGGCCCTTCCTGCCCGCTTCGCCGGGCGCGGGCAAGACGGGTTTTGGCAGCAGCATGGCGTGAGCGCGGAGGGCGCGGCGATGGACGGGGGAACGCGGAGGGGATAACGGGGTTCACCCCGCGCGCGCCCCGGCGCAAGCGCCCGCCGAAGGATGCCGCATGACCACCCCCGACATGGCGAGCCTGCCGCCGCGCCCCATCGACACCCCGCGCCGCCCCCGGATCGCGCTGGTGGACGTCGCCCGCGGCGCGGCGCTGGTGGCGATGTTCGTCTACCATTTCGCCTGGGACCTCTCCTTCTTCCGCCTCATCGCCACCGACATCGTCGCCCATGCCGGCTGGCGCTGGTTCGCCCATCTGATCGCCGGCTCGTTCCTGGCGCTGGTGGGGGCGAGCCTTTCGACCGGGCCGCCTATCTGCGGCGGCTCGCCCTGGTGGCCGGGGCGGCGGTGCTGGTGACGGCGGGGACCTATCTGTTCATGCCGGACGCCTATGTGTTCTTCGGCATCCTCCATCACATCGCGGTCGCGACCGTCCTCGCCCTGCCCTTCCTGATGCTGCCGAGCCTCGCCGTGGCGGGCGGCGCCATCACCGCCTTCGCCCTGCCGGCCCTCGTCGCCCATCCCGTCCTCGACGCCGACTGGCTTCTCTGGCTCGGGCTCTCCGACCGCCCCATCCGCTCCGGCGATTTCGTGCCGCTGTTTCCCTGGTTCGGCTGCGTGCTCACGGGCATCGTCGCGGCGCGTGCGGCTTTGTCCTTCGTCGGCGAGGCGCGGCTCGCCGCCCTCCGTGCCGAGGGCGGCCCCGCGGGACTCCTCGCGACCATGGGGCGGCATTCGCTGCCGATCTACCTCATCCACCAGCCGCTGTTCATCGGGCTCCTATCCGCCTGGATCTGGCTGTTTCCCGCCTCCGTGCATCGCGGGACGGCGGGAGCCGATTCCCAGACCCGGCCCTTCGTGGAGGCCTGCATACGCACCTGCGTCAGCAACGGGCAGGAGGCGGAGCTCTGCCGCGAGGCCTGCGAGTGCACGGCGGACCGGCTGAAGCGCGACAATCTCTGGGGCCAGGCGCTGTCGGGGCAGATGAGCACGACCGAGCGCACCCGCGTCGGCGAGATCGCGCGCATCTGCACGCGGGGGGAGTGAGGCGGGCGGGTCAGTCCGCGGCGGGAGGGTTCCGCGCCTCTGATCGGCCACTGCCTCACCGTCATGCCCGGCCTCGTGCCGGGCCTCCAGCCGCCGCTATCGTCATGCCCGGGCTTGGTGTTCGTACCGGAGACATACCTGACACCTGTTCGGAGAGATGCCTGACACTTTCGTCGTTGGGGCGGAGGTTATGTCGATGGCATGGCGGGAGCTGC
>LNFH01000261.1 GCA_001464235.1 Rhizobiales bacterium Ga0077556
ATCCATGCCCTGACCGATCTCGCCAGGGGGATCACCCTCAACGTCGGCCTCGTCTCGGGCGGCCAGTCGGTCAACACGACGGCGCCCCATGCGGAGGGACAGATCGACCTGCGCTACATCGATCCCGCCGACCGCGCCTCCACCCTCGCCGCGATCCAGCGGATCATCGACACCCCGACGGTGCCCGGCACGACGGCCAAGCTGGAGATCAAGGGCGAGTTCCTGCCCGTGGTGCAGACACCGGAGGCCAAGGCCATCTTCACGGCCTATCAGGCTGCCGCGCGCGACGCGGGCCTCGCCACCCTCGACGGCGAGTTCTCCGGCGGCTGTGCCGATTCAGGGTTCACTGCGAGCGTCGGCACGCCGACCATCTGCGGCGTCGGACCGGTCGGCGGCAACGCCCACACGGTGGAGGAGTATCTGGAGATCGACAGCATCGTGCCGCGCGCAGGTGGACTGAGGGCCCCACCCAAAACAAATCGCCCGGCACGGGGCCGGGCGATCGGAACCGTCGTGTCTGGGACCCGGGGCTCAGCCCTCGGTCGTTTCGCCGCCCTCGGCCTCGGGGAGGTCACCCTCCTCCTCGCCCTCGTCGGAGATGTGCTCCACCGACACGACCTTTTCGGTCTCGTCGGTATCGAAGACGATGACGCCCTGGGTGCCGCGGCCGGCGACGCGGATACCCGCCACCGGGCAGCGGATGAGCTGCCCGCCGTCGGTCACCAGCATGATCTGGTCGCGGTCCTCCACGGGGAAGGAGGCCACCAGCCGCCCGTTGCGCTCGTTCACCGCCATCGCGACGATGCCTTTGCCGCCGCGGCCGGTGATGCGGTACTCGAAGGACGAGGTGCGCTTGCCGTAGCCGTTCTCGGAGATGGTCAGAACGACCTGCTCGGCGGCGGACATCTCGGCGTAGCGCTCGGAGGCGAGTTCGCCCGAGCCGTTGGCCTCCTCGTCCTCGCCCTGCTCCTCGCCGGCCGCCGCCTCGCCGGCGATGGCGCGGCGCGCTCCTCGGACGTCGCATCGAAGTGGCGCAGGATGGCCATGGAGATGATGCGGTCGTCCTCGGCCAGCGTGATGCCGCGCACGCCCATGGAGTCGCGGCCCTTGAAGACGCGCACCTCGGGAACGGCGAAGCGGATGCACTGGCCCTGCGCGGTGGTGAGCAGCACGTCGTCCGCCTCGGTGCAGACGCCGACCCCGACGATGCCCTCGCCCTCGTCGAGCTTCATGGCGATCTTGCCGCCGCGGTTCACCTGGACGAAGTCCGAGAGCTTGTTGCGCCGGACGGTGCCGCGGGTGGTGGCGAACATGGCGTCGAGATCGCCCCAGGTGGTCTCATCCTCGGGCAGCGGCAGGATGGTGGTGATGCGCTCGTCCTGGTCGAGCGGCAGGATGTTGACGAAGGCCTTGCCGCGGGCCTGGGGCGCGGCGAGCGGAAGGCGCCAGACCTTCATCTTGTAGACCTGCCCCTTGGAGGAGAAGAACAGGATCGGCGTGTGGGTGTTGGCGACGAACAGGCGGGTGACGAAATCCTCGTCCTTCGTCTGCATGCCCGAGCGGCCCTTGCCGCCGCGGCGCTGCGCCCGGTAGGTCGAGAGCGGCACGCGTTTGACGTAGCCGGCGTGGGACACGGTGACGACCATGTCCTCGCGGGCGATGAGGTCCTCGTCCTCGAACTCGCCGATGCCGTCGACGATCTCGGTCTTGCGCGGCGTGGCGAACTCGTCCCGCACCGCCTTCAGCTCGTCGGTGATGATCTGCATGATGCGGACGCGCGAGCGCAGGATGTCGAGATAGTCGAGGATCTCCTCGGAGAGGGTCTTCAGCTCGTCGCCGATCTCGTCGCGGCCGAGGGCCGTGAGGCGCCGCAGCGGCAGGTCGAGGATGGCGCGGGCCTGGGTCTCGGAGAGACGGTAGGTGCCGTCCTCGTTGAGGGGGTGGCGCGGATCGTCCACCAGCCGGATCAGCGGCGCGATGTCGTGCGCGTCCCAGTCGCGGCCCATCAGCGCCTCGCGCGCCGAGGCCGGGTCGGCGGAGGTGCGGATGATGCGGATCATCTCGTCGATGTTGGCGACGGCGATGGCGAGACCACAGAGGACATGGGCGCGGTCGCGCGCCTTGCCCAGCAGGAACTTGGTGCGCCGGGAGACCACCTCCTCGCGGAAGGCGAGGAAGGTGACGATGAGGTCCTTGAGGTTCATCACCTCGGGGCGGCCGCCGTTCAGGGCGACGAAGTTGCAGCCGAAGCTCTGCTGCAGGGCGGTGAAGCGGAAGAGCTGGTTGAGCACCACGTCGGCCACGGCGTCGCGCTTCAGCTCGATGACGATGCGCATGCCCTCGCGGTCGCTCTCGTCCCGGAACTCGGCGATGCCCTCGACGCGCTTCTCGCGCACCAGCTCGGCCAGTCGCTCCAGCATCTGGGCCTTGTTCACCTGATAGGGGATCTCGGTGACGATGATCGCCTCGCGCTCGCGGCGCACGGTCTCCATGGAGGTGCGGGCGCGCATGACCACGGAGCCGCGGCCGGTCAGGTAGGCCTGGCGGATGCCGGTGCGGCCGAGGATGATGCCGGCGGTCGGGAAGTCCGGCCCCGGCACGTAGTCCATCAGCTCCTCGATCTCGATGTCCGGCCGCTCGATGGTGGCGATGCAGGCGTCGATGACCTCGCCGAGATTGTGCGGCGGGATGTTGGTCGCCATGCCGACGGCGATGCCGCCGCCGCCGTTGACCAGCAGGTTCGGGAACTTGGCGGGGAGCACCTTCGGCTCCCGCTCGGAATTGTCGTAGTTGTCCTGGAAGTCGACGGTCTGCTTGTCGAGGTCGGAGACGAGCTGGTCGGCGATCTTCTCGAGGCGGACCTCGGTGTAGCGCATGGCCGCCGGTGGATCGCCGTCCACCGAGCCGAAATTGCCCTGCCCGTCGATGAGCTCGACGCGCATCGAGAAGTCCTGGGCCATGCGGACGAGGGCGTCGTAGACGGACTGGTCGCCGTGCGGGTGGTATTTACCGATGACGTCGCCGACGACGCGGGCCGACTTGCGGTAGGGCTTGTTCCACTCGTAGCCGTTCTCGTGCATCGAATAGAGGATGCGCCGGTGAACGGGCTTCAGGCCGTCGCGCGCGTCCGGCAGGGCGCGGCTGACGATGACGCTCATCGCATAATCGAGATAGGACCGCCGCATCTCGTCGGTGATCGAGATCGGTCGAATTTCGGTCGGGTCGGAGGGCGTGGCGCCCGCCGGCGTCTTGTCGTCGTCGTCTGCCAAGAGAGCTGTTCCGGTGGGGCGGGCGGAAGACGCCCGCGGGATGCGTTCTTCTAGCCGATTCCGGCGCCGATCTCCAACCCCAAAGGCGGATTCGCCGCGCTGAATTGTCTCGGCATTTCAATATCTTGCTGGAGGTGGTTTCAGGGTTGTGGACGGCGCGGGACACAAACGCCCACAATCGCCCTCCGCGAACAGCGAAACGGAGCGCCGATGACCGTCGAATTCCTCACCAGCGCGCTCGTCACGATGTTCGTGATCGTCGAGCCTTTCGCCCTCGTGCCGATCTTCCTGGCGGTGACGCCGGGCTTCTCGGCGGCGCAGCGGCGGCAGGTCGCCTGGCGCGCCTGCCTCATCGCCTTCCTCATCCTGTCGGCCTGTGCCTTCTTCGGCGACTGGCTGCTGCGCCAGCTCGGCATCTCCCTCCCCGCCTTCCGCATCGCGGGCGGCCTGCTGGTCTTCTGGATCGCCTTCGAGATGGTGTTCGGGCTGCGCGCGAGCCGAAAGAGCGAGACGGTGCGGGAGGCCGTCGACAAGGAACACATCGTCAACGTCGCCGCCTTTCCCATGGCGATCCCGCTGCTGGCGGGACCGGGCGCCATCACCGCCACCCTGCTGCTCGCCGGCCAGGCGGCCGGAAGCCCGGCGCTGCTGGCGGCGCTGATCGCCGTGCTCGCGGTGGTGATCCTGGTCTCCTGGGCCTGCCTCAGCATGGCGGAGGCTGTGAACGCGCTCCTCGGCACGCTGGGCAACGCCGTAGTCTCGCGCCTCCTCGGCATCATCCTCGCGGCGCTGGCGGTGCAGTTCGTGATGGACGGCGTCAGGGCGGCGCTGAGGACCTGAGGACGACGCTCAGCCGCCGAAGACGGTCTGGAACATCAGCCGGCCCGGAAGCAGCGTGAAGAGCCCTGCCCCGGCCCATCCTGCCGCGATGCCGATCATGTGCGACTTGTGCGCGGTGATGCGGTTCTGCCGCCGCGCCCGGACGCCGAGATAGAGGTTCGCGAGGGTGAAGAGCGACAGGGCGTGGATCGGGCTGAAGGGGCCGATCAGGCGGATCGAATGGATCCAGAAGGACGAGACCGCCGTCACCGTCATCAGCACGACCCAGGCCCAGCCGAGCCAGCGGTGGAGGTCGCCCCGCTTCGGCCGCCAGAACTGGATGGCTGTCAGCGGAATGAGCGACAGCGCCGCAACGGCGTGCAGCTGGATGGCGAGAGGAGCGGCCAGAAGCGGGGCGAGGGTCATGGGTCTCTCCGACGTGATGCGAATGCTATTTACATTATCGTTCGGCCATGTCAATTGCTTTTACATCAACCCTTGACGGAGACATGACATGACGATCCTCACCGCCGCCTCCCTCTGGGTCTGGCCGCTTTTCGCCCTCCTCCTTGTCGTGGGGCTTCAGTCCCGCCGGGCACGCACCCTTCCCATGGCCGTCGTCTTCCTTCTCCCGGCCATCGGGCTCGTGACGCTGCCGACGCTCGTTGCCCTTCCCCATGCGGCCGCCGCCCTCGCCGTCCACGGACTCGGCTATGCCGCAGGGGCCGCAGCGGGCTATCGCCTCCAGGTGCGCTGGGTGCTCGCCAAGGGAGATGGGCGGGTACGGCTTGCCGGCGAGAACCTCACACTGGCGGGCATGATGACGCTGTTCAGCGCGAAATTCGCGCACGGCGCAATGGTGGCCATGGCCCCCGCCGCGGTGTCCGGCATCACCTATGTTGCCGCCTTCGCGGCCGTCACCGGCGTCGCGGCAGGCCTGTTCGGCGGCCGTGCGCTGCGGACCATCATGGCCCCGGCCACGGCGTGAGGCGGCTCAGGGCCGGCTCATCAGCGGCAGGATGAGATCCAGCGCCTCGCGGGCCCGCTCTTCCGCCGCGCCGGCCCCCATGCGGAAGTGGCCGATCAGCGCCTGGTAGGCGAAGCGGGCCCGCGCGCCCGCCTCCGCTTCCGGGACCCCCACCCCCGCGAACAGCGCCTCCACATAGGCGACGCGGCGATCGTCCGCCGCGGCCACGGCGGCTCCGACGTCCGCGTCGCGGGCCGCCCAGTCGCGCATCGCCATTTCGAGGCGACCATCGGCCCGCAGAACGGTGGCGAAGAGCGCCTTCAGCCGATCCGCCGGCTCCTGCGCCCGCGCCTCGACCCGGGTGATGATGTCGGTGGTCGCCGACGTGCGCCAGGTCTCGACCATCATCGCGAGCAGGTCGGCGCGATCGCGGAAATGCCAATAGAAGCTGCCCTTGGTGACCTTGAGGTCGGCCGCCAGCCGCTCGACGCGCACCGCGTCGAGCCCCTTGGCCGCGAGCGTCGCAAGGCCCGCTGCCACCCAGGCGGAACGATCGAGACTGTCCTTCATCGGCCTTCCCATACGCTGGCGTATTGACCACGGCAAGGGAGCGTCCTAGCGTACCCATACGCAACCGTATGGAGATGTCTCATGGCCAGCACCGCTCTCCTCTCCGCCGCCCTCCTCACGGTGGCGGTCAGCATCGTCCATTCCTGGATCGGCGAGAGGCGCCTGATCGGTCCACTCCTCGCGATCGAACCGCGCGTCGGCGTTCTGAAGAGCGCCTTCCTGCGGCAGGTGCTCCGCCACGCCTGGCACATCACCTCGCTCGCCTGGACCGGGATGGCCGTGGTTCTGGCGGCGCTCGCCGTGTCCCCGCAGGGCGAAGCCGGCCGGATCGCCATCATCGGGATCGGCGTCACCTTCCTGCTTCACGGGGTGGCGATCCTCGCCCTAAGCCGCGGCCGTCACATCGCCTGGCCGGCCTTCCTCGCCATCGGGGCGCTCTGCCTCTTCGCCGCGCGCTAGTCCCCGGCGCGCCCCGCCTGCCACTCGGGCCGCAGGATCGACATGACCGCGAGGCTCGCCCTCCGGCCGTCCGCGCGGACGACGCTCTCGCGCATCACGCCCTCCTCGGTCATGCCAATGCTGCGATAGAGGGCACGGGCGACCGGATTGTCGGTGAAGACGTCGAGCCAGAACCGGTGGCAGGGCGTCTCGGCGAAGGCGTGGTCGATGAGGGCGGCGAGGAAGGCGCGGCCGGTGCCCTGCCCCGGCGCCGCGACCGAAATGCGCTGCAGGGCGATGTTGCCGCTGCGGTCCGTCAGCCCACGCAGAATGGCGTATCCGCGCGCCGTGCCGGCCTGGTCCAGCGCCAGCCAGTAGGCGAAGTCGGGATCGGCGAGACAGGCCTCGTGGCGCTCGCGCGGCCACTGGCTGATGCGCAGGAGGTTGTGAGGCAGGCCCTCCGTCGCGAGGACGAAGGGCAGATCAGCGGCCCCCGCCCGCTGCAGGCGCACCGGGCAAGGCCCGGTTGCGCCGGCCGCCACGTCCATCCGCCGGGCTCCGTCCGTCAGAACGGAATCTCGTCATCGTCCATCGGACGGCCGCCCGCAGGCGCAGCGGACCGCCGCGGCGCTTCCGATCGCCCCCCGCCGGAACGACCCTCGATGGCGCCGCCGCCGAAGCCGCCGGATCCGCCGAAGCTGTCGTCACCGTAGTCGGCGCCGCCACCACCGCCGCCACCGCCGCCGCGGCTGTCGAGGAGGACCATCTCGCCGCGGAAGCGCTGCAGCACCACCTCGGTGGAATATTTCTCGACGCCGGACTGGTCGGTCCATTTGCGGGTCTGGAGCTGGCCCTCGACATAGACCTTGGAGCCCTTCTTCAGGTACTGCTCGGCCACCTTCGTCAGGTTGTCGTTGAAGATGACGACCTGATGCCACTCGGTGCGCTCCTTGCGCTCACCCGAGGCCTTGTCGCGCCAGGTTTCCGTGGTGGCGAGGCGCAGGTTGCAGACCTGCTCGCCGTTGTTCAGCCGCCGGATTTCGGGGTCGCGGCCCAGATTGCCGATCAGGATGACCTTGTTGACGCTGCCTGCCATCGTCGCTCTCCCCTTCCCCGCAGCCTCTCGCCCGGGGCGCCTTGCGCTTGCATCGGTGCGAGACTTCCCACGTTCGCCGGCGCGCGTCACGGCTCGCTCGCCCAACTTTTCGCGGTATCCCCCGTTTTTGACAGGCGGCCGCCTCGCATCCATGTTCTTTATTTGTTCTTTCCTCCGATGGCAAGAGCCCGCAGGGATTCGGCGACATCCTGTGCACGGCTGCCATCCCGTAACGTGGAGGTCTGGCGCGACGCCCCGGGCGTTTCTACCTTGGGAACGGGGCGGCCCGGCATTCTGCTGCCATGTTCCTGCCGACAGCCTGCCTAGCCTTGAAGCCATGCCCAGCCTGAAACCGCGCAGCGTGCCCGCCCGGGCACCCGAAGGCCTGTTGAGATGAGCGATCTGTTCGACAAGTTCAGCGACGACGTCCGCCGCCCGGATTCCCGCTTCATCTCGGTGCGCGGCGCCCGCGAGCACAATCTCAAGAACGTCGACCTGACGATCCCGCGGGACTCGCTCGTGGTGTTCACCGGCCTGTCGGGATCCGGCAAGTCGTCGCTCGCCTTCGACACGATCTATGCCGAGGGCCAGCGCCGCTACGTCGAGAGCCTGTCGGCCTATGCGCGCCAGTTCCTCGAGATGATGCAGAAGCCGGACGTCGACCAGATCGACGGCCTGTCGCCGGCCATTTCCATCGAGCAGAAGACGACCTCGAAGAACCCGCGCTCGACGGTGGGCACCGTCACCGAGATCTACGACTACATGCGCCTGCTCTGGGCGCGGGTCGGCGTGCCCTACTCGCCGGCCACGGGCCTGCCGATCGAGAGCCAGACGGTCAGCCAGATGGTCGACAAGACCCTGGCCCTGCCGGAGGGCTCGCGCCTCTACCTGCTGGCGCCCGCCGTGCGCGGCCGCAAGGGCGAGTACCGCAAGGAGCTCGCCGACTGGCAGAAGAAGGGCTTCCAGCGCGTCAAGATCGACGGCGCCTTCTACGAGATCGCCGACGCGCCGGCCCTCGACAAGAAGCTGAAGCACGACATCGACGTGGTGGTGGACCGCATCGTCGTGCGGGCAGACATGGCGACGCGCCTCGCCGACAGCTTCGAGACGGCGCTGAAGCTCGCCGACGGCATCGCCGTCATCGAGTTCGCCGATGCCAAGACCGAGGGCGGCGAGCCCATGCGGGTGCTGTTCTCGGAGAAGTTCGCCTGCCCGGTCTCGGGCTTCACCATTTCGGAGATCGAGCCGCGGCTGTTCTCGTTCAACAACCCGTTCGGCGCCTGCCCCGCCTGCGACGGGCTCGGCGTCGAGCAGACGATCGACCCTGACCTCGTCATCCCCGACAAGGATCTCTCGCTCCGCAAGGGCGCGATCGGCCCGTGGGCGCGCTCGACCTCGCCGTTCTACACCCAGACGCTCGACGCCCTGTCGAAGCACTACGGCTTCTCGCTGACGACGCCCTGGTCGAAGCTGCCGGAGAAGGCGCGCAACGCCATCCTGTTCGGCACGGGCAGCGAGACCGTCACCTTCAAGTATGACGACGGCCTCAGGTCCTACGAGACGACCAAGACCTTCGAGGGCGTCGTCCGCAATCTCGAGCGGCGGCTCAAGGAGACCGAGAGCGACTGGGCACGGGAGGAGATCTCGCGCTACGTCTCCGACACGCCCTGCAAGGTCTGCTCGGGCTTCCGCCTGAAGCCGGAGGCGCTCGCGGTGCGGGTCGGCGGCGTCCACATCGGCGAGGTCTCGCAGATGTCGGTGCGCGGCGCGGGCGCCTGGTTCGCCGCCCTGCCGGAGAAGCTCAACACGAAGCAGAACGAGATCGCCCTCCGCATCCTCAAGGAGATCCGCGAGCGGCTGCACTTCCTGATCGACGTCGGCCTCGACTATCTCACCCTCGGCCGCAACTCCGGGACGCTGTCGGGCGGCGAGAGCCAGCGAATCCGTCTCGCAAGCCAGATCGGCTCGGGGCTGACCGGCGTGCTCTACGTCCTGGACGAGCCGTCCATCGGCCTGCACCAGCGCGACAACGAGCGCCTGCTCGGCACGCTGAAGCGGCTGCGCGACCTCGGCAACACCGTGATCGTCGTCGAGCACGACGAGGATGCCATCCTGCAGGCCGACCACGTGGTCGATGTCGGCCCCGGCGCCGGCATCCACGGCGGGCGGATCATCGCCGAGGGCACGCCGGCGGAAATCATGGCCAATCCGGCCTCGCTGACCGGCAAATACCTCACCGGCGAGCTCGGCGTGCCGCTGCCGAAGCGGCGCAAGCCGCAGAAGGGCCGGTCGATGAAGATCGTCGGCGCGCGCGGCAACAACCTGAAGAACGTCACGGTGGACATCCCACTGGGGCTCTTCACCTGCATCACCGGCGTCTCCGGCGGCGGCAAGTCGACCCTGCTGATCGACACCCTCTACCAGGCCGTGGCACGCAAGCTGAACGGGGCGAGCGAGGCCCCTGCCCCTCACGACCGCATCGAGGGCATCGAGCATCTCGACAAGGTCATCGACATCGACCAGTCGCCCATCGGCCGCACGCCGCGGTCGAACCCGGCGACCTATACGGGCGCCTTCACGCCGATCCGCGAATGGTTCGCCGGCCTGCCGGAGGCGAAGGCGCGCGGCTATGAGCCGGGCCGCTTCTCCTTCAACGTCAAGGGCGGGCGCTGCGAGGCCTGCCAGGGCGACGGCGTCATCAAGATCGAGATGCACTTCCTGCCGGACGTGTACGTCACCTGCGACGTCTGCAAGGGCAAGCGCTACAACCGAGAGACCCTGGAGGTCGTGTTCAAGGGCAAGTCCATCGCCGACGTCCTGGACATGACGGTCGACGAGGGCGTCGAGTTCTTCAAGGCGGTGCCGCGGGTGCGCGACATCCTGAAGACGCTCTCCGAGGTCGGGCTCGGCTACATCCATGTGGGCCAGCAGGCGAACACGCTGTCGGGCGGCGAGGCGCAGCGCGTCAAGCTGTCGAAGGAGCTCTCCCGCCGCTCCACGGGGCGCACCCTCTACATCCTCGACGAGCCGACGACGGGCCTGCATTTCCACGACGTCGCCAAGCTGCTCGAGGTCCTGCACGAGCTGGTCAACCAGGGCAATTCGGTCATCGTCATCGAGCACAATCTCGAGGTCATCAAGACGGCCGACTGGGTCATCGACATGGGGCCCGAGGGCGGCGATGGTGGTGGCGAAGTTGTCGCGGAGGGGCCGCCGGAACTCATCGCCAAGGAAAAGCGTAGTCACACCGGCCGGTTCCTCGCCGAGGTTCTCGCCCGCAGGCCGCTCAAGGTGAAGAGCGAGGCCGCCGAATAGGGCTGCATCCCCACGGGTGCGGCGAAGGGCGTGTGAGGGCATGACGGAACTCGAACTCGCCCAGCGGCTCGGCGTCGCGCTCGCCGTCGGCGCGCTGGTCGGTGCCGAGCGCCACTGGCGCGACAGGGCGGAGGAGGACGGCCAGCGCACCGCGGGCCTGCGCACCTATACGCTCATCGGCATGCTCGGCGGCATCACCGGGGCTCTGGAATTCGCCCTGCGCGGAACCGGAGGCGGACCGCCGGGCCTGGTGGTGGTCGGCGCCTTCGTCGTCTTCTCGCTGGTCTTCGGCCTGTTCCAGTACCGCGAACGGCAGGCCGAGCAGTCCTACAGCGTCACCTCCGTCATCGCCGGCATGGTCACGTTCGCGCTCGGTGCCCTCGCCGTTCTCGGCGACATGCGCCTCGCTGGGGCCGGCGGCGTCGTGCTGGTGGCGATCCTCGCGTCGCGGGAGGCGCTGCACCGGTTCGTCGAGGCGCTCACCTTCACCGAGCTGCGCTCGGCCATCGTTCTGCTGGCGATGACCTTCGTCATCCTGCCGCTGGTGCCGGACGATCCCATCGGTCCTTTCGGCGGCGTCTCGCCGGCGCGGATCTGGACCCTCGCCATTCTCGTCGCCGCCATCTCCTTCGCCGGTTACGTGGCGGTGAAGCTGCTCGGCGAGCGCAACGGCGAACTCGTCGCCGGCGCCGTCGGCGGCCTCCTGTCGTCCACCGCCACGACAGTGACCAACGCGCGGCGCTCGGTCGACGGCGGCGAGGCCGACAAGCTGGCGGCGGGCGCGCTCGGCGCCGGCCTCGTGTCCTATGGCCGCACCAGCCTTCTGGTCCTGGTGCTCGCGCCCTCGGTCCTGACGATGGTGGCGCCCCCTCTCGCCGCCGCCGGACTCGTCATGGCGGCGGCGGCGCTCTGGCTGGCACGCCGTGACACGGAGGGTCACGGGGCGACCGAGACGGCCAACCCCTTCGATCTGCGGAAGGTCTTCCAGATGGCGCTCCTGCTCACCGCCATCGCCTTCGCCACACGGGCGGCAGCCGCCTGGTTCGGCGACACCGGCGCCATCGCCGTCTCCGCCATCACCGGCCTCGCCGACGTCGACGCGCCGGTCATCACCGCTGCGGGCCTGCTCGGCCGCGGTCTCAGCGCGGAGACCGCAGCCCTGGCGATGATCGTCGCGGTGACCAGCAACACGATCGCCAAGGCAGCCTATGCGCTGATGCTCGGCTCCTGGCGGTTCGGTCTCGTCTTCGCCGCGGTATCAGCCGTGGCCCTCGCCGCGGGCGCTGCCGCCAATTTCGGGACGCAGCTCCTGGGCGGATGAGAATTCCTTAACGATCGCATGTGCCTATCGCATAGCTGCGGTGCACAATTTCTCATCTCGCAATCGCAGCATAATGACTATCTAGCGGGCAAGGGACGGGTCACGAACAGCCCGTCCGGATCAGGACCGATCGCCATGCTGTACCTCCTCAACGCCCTCATCGCCCGCTTCAAGGCTCATCTCGTCTATCTGCGCACCCGCGAGGAGCTGACCCAGCTCGACGACCGTGCGCTCGCCGACCTCGGCTTCCAGCGCGGCGAGATCGAGTACATCGCCCGTCAGGTCGCCGACGCCCGCTGAAGGCTCAGGCGCGGCCGAAGCGCCGCGCGAAGCGCCACATCGCCCACTGAAGCCGCCACTGCGACACGTCCGGTGGCGGCATGAAGGGGTTGTCGAGAGAGCCGAGCCGTTTCAGGCGCGGCATGACGGTCGCGAGCGGCACGAAGGCCGCGACCGTGCGCCGGTCGGCGGCGCGGGCGAGACTCTCGGCTGCCGCGCCATGCCGGCTCGCCATGGCGACCATGGCGTCGCGCACCCTCAGGATCGCGGTCGAAGACCTTCCCGCCACCACGTCGTCGCGGGTGATCCCCTCGCCGGCGAGCATCTCGGCCGGAACGTAGACCTGTCCGCGCGAGGCGTGGAGGCCGAGCGACCGGACGAGGCCCGTCAGGGCATAGGCCATGCCGGCATGGCCGGCGAGTTCACCGGTGCGCGGATCATCGCCGCCGGCCAGGACCAGCGCCCCCATCTGCATCAGCGCCCCGCTCGTCTCCCCGCCATAGCCCTCGAGATCCGCCACCGACGGCATCGGGTCGTCGTAGAGGTCGAAGACCCGCGCCTCGATGAGGTCCATGAGCGGCTTGATCGGCAGGTTGTGGCGACCGACCACGTCGAGCACCGCCGCCGCCACCGGATGGGCCGAGACGTCGCCCCTGCCCTCGCCGGTGAGCACGTCGCGCCACCACTGCAGGCGGACCTCGCCCGGCAGGGGCTCGGAGACGCGGTCCCGCACCGAGGCGATCTCGAGGTTGAAGGCCGCCAGCGCCAGGAGGTCGCCTCGGCGGTCGGCCGGTGCGAAGAGCGCGGCGAGCCAGCGGTCCTTGTCGCCCTCGCGCACCAGCGCATCGCAGTGCGCATAGGCGGGTGCGAGAGCCTCCGGGGGCGGGAGCGGCGCCATCGTTCGGCCCGTCACCCGACCGCGAGAAGGGCTGCCGCGACCCTGCGGTTTTCGCCCAGCATGATGTTGTAGGTGCGGGCGGCAGCGCCGGTCGCCATCACGTCGAGACCGATGCCCGCCTCGCGCAGAACCCAGCGCACGGCGTCGTCGACGGGCCGCGGATCGACGCCCGTTCCGAGGAGCAGCACGTCGATATCAGCGCGTTCAGCGACGACGGCGTCGAAATCGGCCGGAGTGAGCACCGCCCCGTCTTCCGGCGCCCAGGCATGGACGCCCGACGGCAGGGCGAGGATCGAACCGCGATGGCTCATGTCGGCGAAGCGGAAGCCCCCGCGGCCATAGGCGTCGATGGCGAACCGCCCGGGAACGAACCCCTCGTGCAGGACCCTGAGCGGCTCGCCCCGCGGCACGTCAGGCCTTGGCCTTGGCCGCAGCAGCTCCCTCGCCGTCCTCGGCCTCGGCGCGGACGGTGCCGAAGCCGCCCTGGCGCAGGCCGAGATAGATGAGGATCGGCGCGGCGATGAAGATGGAGGAATAGGTGCCGATGATGACGCCCACGAGCATCGAGGCGGTGAAGCCCTGGATCACCTCGCCGCCGAAGAAGAACAGGCCGAGCAGGGCGAGGAAGGTGGTCGTGGCGGTGATGGTGGTGCGCGACAGGGTGGAGTTGATGGCGACGTCCAGCAGTTCGGCCACCGGCAGCTTCTTGTGCTTGCGCAACATCTCCCGGATGCGGTCGAACACGACGACCGTGTCGTTGAGCGAATAGCCGATGATCGTCAGCACGGACGCGATCGACGTGATGTCGAAATCGGCCTGCGTGAAGATATAGAAGGCCATGATCGCCGTGACGTCGTGCAGCGTCGCGATCATCGCCGCGACGGCAAACTGCCACTCGAAGCGGAACCACAGATAGACCAGCACGGCGAGGATCGACAGGATCACGCCGATCACCGACATCTGGACGAGCTCGGAGGAGACGGTCGGGCCGACCACCTCGGTGCGGCGCACCTCGTAGTCGGCGTCGATCAGCGCCCGGACGCGGCGCAGGGCCGCCTGCTGGCCGGGCTCGCCGCCCGGTTGCTCACCGTAGCGAACCATCACCAGGTTCGGCCCGCCGAACTCCTGCAGCTGGACGTCACCGACATTGGCGCCCTGCAGACGGGTGCGCAGTTCGCCGATGTTGGCGTTGCCCTGCTTGGCCTGCAGCTCGACCAGCGTGCCGCCCTTGAAGTCGATCCCGATGTTCAGGCCGATCGTCAGGAACCCGACGATGGTGGCGATCGAGATCAGCGCCGACAGCCCGAAGGCGAAGGGCCGGAACTTCATGAACGGGAAGGACGTGTCGTCCGGAATCAGTCTCAGCAGGCGCACGGCGGAAGTCTCCCAGTCGTCCGGATCACATCGGAACCCGAGCCGGCTTGAACACGCGCAGCCAGATGACGACCAGATAGCGTGTGAAGGTGATGGCGGTGAACATCGTGGTGATGATGCCGAGGCCGAGGGTGAGCGCGAAGCCCTTCACCGGACCCGTCCCGAGATAGAACAGGATGACGCAGGTGATGAGCTGGGTGATGTTGGCATCCATGATGGTGCCCATCGCCTTGGTGAAGCCGCCGTCGATGGAGGCGATCACGCTTCGTCCCGATCGCACCTCCTCGCGGATGCGCTCGAAGATCAGGACGTTCGAATCGACCGCCATGCCGACGGTGAGCACGATGCCGGCGATCCCCGGCAGAGTCAGCGTCGCGCCGATCAGGCTGAGGAGCCCGAACATCATCACCACGTTGACGATGACGGCGATGTTGGCGAACAGGCCGAACAGGCCGTAGGTCGCGAAGATGTAGATGAGCACGAAGATCGAGCCGATGATGGCGGCGCGGGTGCCCGAGGTGATCGAGTCCTGCCCGAGCGAGGCGCCGACGGTGCGCTCCTCGACCACGGTCAGGGGCGCGGGAAGCGCGCCGGCGCGCAGCAGGAGCGCGAGGTTGGCCGAGCTCTCGGCGGTGAAGCGGCCGGAGATCTGCCCGGAGCCGCCGAGGATCGGCTCGCGGATCACCGGCGCCGAGACCACCTTGTTGTCGAGGATGATGGCGAAGGGGCGGTTGACGTTCTCGGTCGTCGCCTGGGCGAACTTGCGGCCGCCGGACGAGTTGAATCGGAAGTTGACCACCCATTCCGCCTGCTGGGCGTTGAAGGCGGCCTGCGCGTCGACCAGTTCCTCGCCGGAGACGATGACGCGGCGCTGGATGACGTAGGGAACCTGCTGGACGACGCGATTCCCCTCCTTGACCTCCTCGTAGAGGATGACGCTGTCGGCGGGCGGCCGGCCGGCGAGCGCCTGTTCCGCCGTGACCGACTGGTCGACCATGCGGAATTCGAGCTTGGCGGTCTGGCCGATGATCGTCTTCAGGCGCTGCGGGTCACGCTCGCCCGGCACCTGCAGGAGAATGCGGTCGATGCCCTGGCGCTGGATCACCGGCTCGGTGGTGCCGAGCTGGTCGATACGGCGGCGCACCACCTCGATGGACTGGGTGACGGCGCGCGAGATCTTGTCGCGGATGCCGGCGTCGGTCGCCGTCACCGTGAAGCTGTCGCCGGAGCGGGAGACCTCGAAGTCGTACTGGCCGGAGGTGGAGAAGGCGCCGCCGATGAGCTGCGGGATCTTGCGCAGCTCGGTCAGGGCGAGATCGCCGTTCTGGCCCTCGCGCAGGCGCGCGACCACGGCATTGCCCTGGAAGCCGAGGTTCTGCACCTGCAGACGGTTGTCGCGCAGCACGCGCCGCACGTCGTCGCGCAGATTCTCCAGCATGGAGCGGCGGACCTCGTCCGAATCGACCTGCAGCATCAGGTGGACGCCGCCCTGCAGGTCGAGACCGAGGGTCATGTGGGTGCGCATCGCGCGCGGGAGCTTGTCGACCCAGGACTGCGGCATGACGTTGGGCGCCGCCAGCAGCATCGTGGCGAACACCGCCACCAGGATCAGGGTCGCCTTCCAGCGCGTGAAGCTCAGCATCGATCAGTCATCCTCGGCGGCCGGCCGCATGCTGCGGCCTGATGCGTCACTTCTCGTCGGCGGGTTCGCTCTTGGACCGCAGGTCCGAGACGAACTGCTTGGCGGCCCGGATGCGGACGTTGTCGGCGATCTCGAGCTCGATGGTCGAATCGTCGATCACCTTGGTGATCCGGCCGATGACGCCGCCCGACAGCGTCACCTGGTCGCCGCGACGCAGGCTTCCGATCATCTCCTGATGCGCCTTCACCTTGCGCTGCTGCGGGCGGAGGATCAGGAAATACATGATGATGAAGATCAGAATGAAGGGCAGCATCGACATCAGGATGTCGTTGGTGCCGCCCGCACCGGTCTGCGCGTAGGCCGGGGTGATGAACATGAGGGATCCTCTTGGGGATTTCCCGCCGCGGAAGCGCGGCTGGACGGGATTTTGGCGCGGACTATAGCCAGCAAGCCGTCGATTGCAACGATGCCGTCGCGCCGGTCGCGATCCCGGGCGAACCGCCATGTAAGCCGCGCGCGGCATTCTTTCCAGTAGGGCTCATTGCCTCATCTGCGGCGCTGGTGCATGGGACGGGAAAATCGTTCCCGGAGGTATGCCCTTGTCCGATCCCCTCACCCTCGATGCGCTCCACCGCATCGCGGCCGCGCTGGAGCGGCTCGCGCCTCCCGCCCCCAGGCCCCCCGACCTCGCCGCGGCCGACGCCTATGTCTGGAATCCGCAGGGGCCGAGGCTCGACCCCGTCGCCCGGGTGAACCGCGTCGAGATGGTGCTGCTGCGCGGCATCGACCGGGCCCGCGACACGCTGATCGAGAACACGCGGCGCTTTGCCGAGGGCCTGCCGGCCAACAACGCGCTCCTGTGGGGGGCGCGCGGCATGGGCAAGTCCTCCCTCGTGAAGGCGGCCCACGCCACCGTCAACGGCGACCTCGCGCGGGCCGGCGGCGAGGCGGTGCTGAAGCTCGTCGAGATCCACCGCGAGGACATCGAGAGCCTGCCGCAGCTGATGGGAATGGTACGCGGCACCGCCTACCGCTTCATCGTCTTCTGCGATGACCTGTCCTTCGACCACGACGACACGTCGTACAAGTCACTGAAGGCCGTGCTGGAAGGCGGCATCGAGGGGCGGCCCGACAACGTCATCTTCTACGCCACGTCGAACCGCCGCCACCTGCTGCCGCGGGACATGATGGAGAACGAGCGGTCGACCTCGATCAACCCCGGCGAGGCGGTGGAGGAGAAGGTCTCGCTGTCGGACCGGTTCGGCCTCTGGCTCGGCTTCCACAAGTGCAGCCAGGACGAGTACCTCGCCATGGTCGACCGATGAGGACCAGCTGCGCGCCGAGGCGCTCGAATGGGCCACCACCCGCGGCTCGCGGTCGGGCCGCGTCGCCTGGCAGTTCGTGCAGGACCATGCCGGCCGTGCCGGCCTCAGACTGGAGGCCTGACCTCACAAAAAAGAAGATGGGGCGGCACTGCCGTGCCGCCCCGAAAAGACCGGTCCCTTTGGAGGTCGCAGGAGAGGACCGATCGACTACCCGTGCCCGGCGCGCGCCGGGAATTCGGAAAACTCAGTTCGCCCCGAGGAAGGCCATCGGGTCGACCGGGGTCGCACCGCGGCGGATCTCGAAGTGGAGCTGGGGCGAGGAGACGTTGCCGGTCTGGCCGGCCGCCGCGATGGTCTGGCCGCGCCGCACCTGGTCCCCGCGCCTGACGGCGATGGTCGAGTTGTGGGCATAGGCGGTGACGTAGCCGTTGGCGTGGCGGACCAGCACGAGGTTGCCGTAGCCGCGCAGCTCGTTGCCGGCATAGGCGACCACGCCATCCTCGGCCGCCTTGATCGGCGTGCCCTGCGGCACCGACAGCTTGATGCCGTCGCTGGAGCCTGCGCGGAAGCCGGTGACCACGCGGCCGCGCACCGGCCAGCGGAACTGCGGCTCGGACGAGGCGGCACGGGCCGGAGCCTCGGCCGCGGCGGGTGCCTCGGCGACCGGAGCGGGAGCCGGCGAGACAGGCTGCGCGGCGGGCTGCGGCTGCACCGGCGGGATGGCGGAGGTCGGCTGCGGATCGGCCTGGCGCCCGGCCGGGGTTGCCTGGGCCTGGGCGACGGCGCGCTGCGCCTGTTCGCGACGCGCGGCCGGGGCGGCGGCCGGCGCGGCGGCGGGTGCCGCCGGCGTCACCGAGAGCTGCTGGCCGGCGGGAGCGGCGGCCGTGCGGGTGGCGGCGGGCAGGCGCAGCACCTGGCCGGTGCGCAGCGACTGGGTGGGCTGGAGCTGGTTGGCGCTGGCGAGCTGCTGGCGCGACACGCCATAGCGGCGGGCGACGCCGGCGAGCGTCTCGCCGGACGTGACCGTATGGCTGGCGGGACGCGCGGCGGTGGCCGCCGGCCGGGCCGGCGCAGCGGGCTGCGCGGCGGCCGGCTGGGTCGCGGCGGGCTGGGCACCGGCCTGCCAGTTCATCCGGCCACCGGTGGCCTGCGGTGCCACGGCGGCGGTGCGCTGCGGCGGCACGGCGATGGTCTGGGTCTGCACGCGGCGGGGCTGGTCGGCCGCCGGCTGGCGCACGAGGTCGGTGCCCGGCCGGGCGGGCGCTGCGGCCGGAGCCGCCTGCGGCGCCGCCGCCATCGAATAGGTCGGGATGACGACGCTCTGGCCGGCCGAGAAGGCCTGGTTGCCGGAGGTGCCGTTGGCCTGGGCGATCGCTGCCGCCGGCACGCCGTAGCGGCGCGACAGGGCCTCGGGCGTATCACCCTGAGCGGCGGTGATGGTGGTGCCGCCGGCAGCGGACCAGCTGCCGCGGCCGCTGGTCGCCGGAGCGGCGGCCATCTGGCGGACGGCGGGGGTCGGCGGGTTGGACGAGCCGAAGGGCTGACGCGGCGTGACGGTCCCGGTGGTCAGGCCGGTGTCGGCGCTGCGGCCGAAAGGCGAGGCACCCTGAGCCGTGCTCTGCGCCCCGCCCGGCGGCGGCGATGTCACCACGAAATCGCGGGCGGGCAGCGGCTGGGCTTCGACCTGGGCGACGGGAGCTGCCGCCACCTGGGGCGGGGGCGCGCTGGCGACCTGTCGCGTCGCGAAGGGGTTTTCGTCGAACCGCGCGACATCGGTGCTGCAGGCAGCTCCGAGGCCGGACACCGCGATGACGAGGACGAGCCGGGACAGCCCGGGAAACGCACGAGGACGCATGGCTACTCTCACGCGGTACGCAACAAGTGACGTCCTGATTTATGACCTGTTCAGGTTAAGGTTCGGTATTCACCGCGGAGATTTTCGGGGAAAATCAGAGCCGGCGGGCGACGCCGTGGACCGCGGGATCGATCTGGGCGACGGCGAAGGCGGTGCGCGCGGCCTGGGAATCCGCCTTGCCGGTGCGGACGATCACACCGGCGGTGAGCGGCACCACCATCACCCCGTCCGGGGCGAGTTGCGCGAGCAGATGGGGCGGCGGATCGGAGACGGCGCAGGTGAGGATGATCCGGTCGTAGGGCGCGCGCTGGGGATAGCCCTCGTAGCCGTCGCCGAAGATCGTCTCGACCATGTCGTAACCGAGGGCGCGCAGCCTGACATGGGCGGCGTCGGCCAGGGTGCGCCAGCGCTCCACCGTCACCACGCTCGCGGCGAGCCGGCCGAGGATCGCCGCGGCATAGCCGGAGCCCGTGCCGACGTGGAGCACCTTGTGGGTGGGGCCGACGTCGAGGGCGTCGAGCATGGTGGCGAGCAGCGTCGGCCGGAGGATCGACTGGCCCATGGCGATGGGCAGGGAGACGTCCTCGTCGGCGAGGGCGAAGTGACGCTCCTCGACGAAGGGCACCCGCGGCACCTGTTCCATCGCCTTGAGGACGCGGCGGTCGGAGAGGCCGGACTGCCGCAACATGAGGACGAACTCGGCAGCGGCCAGGAAATGCTCCGGTCCGGGTGCCGCGTTCATCGTGCGCCTCAGCTGCCGGGGGCGCGGTCGCCGGCGAAGACGGCGGCGAGGCGCGTCATCGTGGGCTCGTCGGTCATGTTGATCTCGAGCGGCGTCACCGAGACATAGCCCTCGGACAGCGCCCAGAGGTCGGTGCCGTTCTCGATGCGGTGGCGGTTCCGCACGAAGGCGATCCAGTAATAGGGATTGCCGCGGCCGTCGTGGCGCGGGTCGATGGTGAGGATCTCCTGGTCGCGGCGGCCCTGCGCCGTCACCTGGATGCCGCGCACCTGATCGGGGCTGCGGTTGGGAAAATTGATGTTGATCAGCGAGCCGGGCCGCAGGCCCTCCTCGAGGATGGTGCGGATGACGCCGGGCGCATGGGCCTCGGCGGTCTCGTAGGGGACCGAATGCCGGCTCTCGGGGCCATAGGCCTGCGACAGGGCGACCGAGGGAATGCCGAGGATGGTCCCCTCCATCGCGCCGGCGATGGTGCCGGAATACCCGACGTCCTCGGCGACGTTCTGGCCGCGGTTGACGCCGGAGATGACGAGGTTCGGGCCCTCCCCCGCCATGATGTGCTTCACCGCCATGATGACGCAGTCGGTCGGCGTGCCGCGCACGGCGTAGCGCTGCTCCCCGACCTCGCGCAGGCGCAGGGGATCGTTCAGCGACAGCGAATGGGACACCCCGGACTGGTCGGTCTCGGGCGCCACCACCCAGACGTCGTCCGACAGCGTGCGGGCGATTCGCTCCGCCGCCAGGAGGCCCGGCGCGTGGATGCCGTCGTCGTTGGTGACCAGGATGCGCATCAGGCTTTCTCGATCAGGGTAAGGCCGCCCATGTAGGGCTGCAGGACGGCGGGGACGGCGATGGTTCCGTCGTCCTGCTGATAGGTTTCCATGACCGCGATGAGCGCGCGGCCGACGGCTGTGCCCGAGCCGTTCAGCGTATGGACGAACTGCGGCGCCGGCTGCCTGTTGTCGGTCGCCTTCGGCCGGTAGCGGGCGTTCATGCGGCGGGCCTGGAAGTCGCCGCAGACCGAGCAGGACGAGATCTCGCGGAACGCCTGCTGGCCCGGCAGCCAGACCTCGATGTCGTAGGTCTTGCGCGCCGAGAAGCCCATGTCGCCGGTGCAGAGCGTCACCACCCGGTAGTGTAAGTCGAGGCGCTTCAGCACCTCCTCGGCGCAGGCGAGCATGCGCTCGTGCTCGTCGAGGGACTGCTCGGGGGCCGTGATCGAGACCAGCTCGACCTTCAGGAACTGGTGCTGGCGCAGCATGCCGCGGGTGTCGCGGCCGGCGGCGCCCGCCTCCGAGCGGAAGCACTGGGTAGCGGCGGTGAGCCGCAGCGGCAGCACGTCCTCGGCGACGATCTCCTGCGCCACCATGTTGGTGAGCGTCACCTCGGCGGTCGGGGTGAGCCAGAGGCCCTCGCGGGTGACGAACATGTCCTCCGCCGCCTTCGGCAGCTGGCCGGTGCCGTAGGGCGCGGCGTCCTTCACCAGGACCGGCGGATTGACCTCGGTGTAGCCGTGGGTGTCGGTGTGCAGGTCCAGCATGAACTGGGAGAGCGCCCGCTCCATGCGCGCGAGCTGCTTCTTCAGCACGACGAAGCGCGCGCCCGAGAGCTTGGCGGCGACCTCGAAGTCCATCTGCCCCAGGGCCTCGCCGAGCTCGAAATGCTCCTTCGCGCCCGCGATCACGCGCGGCGTCCCGAAGCGGTGGCGCTCGACGTTGGCGCTCTCGTCCGGGCCGACGGGAACCTCGGCCAGCGGCAGATTGGGGATGACTTCGAGCGCGGCGGTGAGATCGGCGCTCGCCTTGCGCTCGGTCACCTCGGCCTCGGCCATGCGGTCCTTGAGGGCGGCAACCTCGGCCTTCAGGGCATCGGCGCGGGCCATGTCCTTCTGGCCCATGGCCTGGCCGATCTCCTTGGAGGCGGCGTTGCGGCGCTCCTGCGCGGCCTGGAGGGTGGAGACGGCCGCCTTGCGGGCATCGTCGAGCGCCAGCAGGGAGGCGGCGAGCGGCTCGCGACCGCGCGCCGCGAGGGCGGCGTCGAAGGCCTCCGGATTGTCCCTGATCCAGCGAATGTCGTGCATGGTCGTCCCGCGGTCTGCGCCCGGCGGATTCCTGACGGAAAGCGCCGTGCAAGCGGCTTAAGCGAGCCTCATCGCCAAGGCAAGCGCGGGCGGGCCGTCCGCCCCGTCAGGCCTCGAAGGGGAAGCGCGCGAGGATGCTGAACCGCCCTGCCCTGTCCGGCTGGCGGAAGACGCAGAGCGCATCCACCTGCATGGGCGCGGAGACCGCGCGATAGCGCTCCGCCAGCGCCGCGCGCACCGGCTCGCGGCGCTCCGCCTCCAGCCGGCCGGTGAGCGTCATATGGAAGCGGAAATCCTCGAAGACGTGCGGATAGCCCCAGGCGTCGAGCTGCGCGATCTGCCTCTCGCTCAGCGGCGAGCGCAGGCGCCGCTCCCGGTCAGCCTCGGTCAACGGGGCTCGAAAGGCGTCGAAGTCCCTGACACAGTCGGCGGCGAGCGCGTCGAGGTCGGGCGCCGCCCCGTCGGGGACGAGGGCCACGAAGGCGCCGATGAGCGAGACCTTCAGGGCGGGAGGCGTGAAGGCCCGCCGCCGCTCGGCAAACAGCATGGCGGCTTCCAGGAGATCGGCCTCGCCCGTGCCCTCGGCCAGGGCGAAGGGCGCCTTCAGCGTGCCGTGGAAGCCGTAGCGGCGGGGATCGACGGTGAGGGCGTGCCAGTCCGGCGCATCGAACGGGGCGCCACCGGGGCGATCGACGTCGGTCGCCGAGGCCGCATCGTAGCCGATGACGGAAGACCCGAACCGCCAGAGCGGCGTCTCGGGGGCGGGAGCGGCGTAGAGGGCGTAGCGGGCGGTCATGGAGCGCCTGTTAGCCAGCGGATGTGACCGTCTCAAGTCCCCTGCCGCAATCTCGCCCCTCCAGCGAGCGAACGCTTTGCGGCGGCGGCGGCGCAGCCTATATAGCGCGTTCAGACGAGAACCGCCGCCCGATGCTCAACAGCCTCGACATCGCCAAGCCCCCTTCTGCGACCCGCGTGGTCGTCGCCATGTCCGGCGGCGTCGATTCGTCGGTCGTCGCCGGCCTCATGGCCGAGCAGGGCTATGACGTGGTGGGCGTGACGCTGCAGCTCTACGACCATGGCGCGGCGATCCACCGCAAGGGCGCCTGCTGCGCCGGCCAGGACATCCACGACGCCCGCCGCGTCGCCGAGAGCCTCGGCATTCCCCATTACGTGCTCGACTACGAGGAGCGGTTCCGCAAGGCGGTCATCGACCGCTTCGCCCAGTCCTATGCCGACGGCGAGACGCCGATCCCCTGCATCGACTGCAACCGCCACGTGAAGTTCACCGACCTCCTGGAGACGGCGCGCGACCTCGGCGCGGATGCGCTCGCGACCGGCCACTACGTGTCTAGCCGCATGACCGCCTCCGGGCGGCGGGCGCTGTTCCAGCCGGCCGATGCCGACCGCGACCAGAGCTATTTCCTCTTCGCCACGACGCCCGACCAGCTCGACCTGCTGCGCTTTCCCCTCGGCACGATGACCAAGCCCGAGACGCGCGAGCATGCGCGGCGCTTCGGCCTCGCCATCGCCGACAAGGCCGACAGCCAGGACATCTGCTTCGTGCCGACCGGCCGTTACACGTCCATCGTCGAGAAGCTGAAGCCGGAGGCGGCGGAAGCGGGCGAGATCGTCCATGTCGACGGCCGCGTGCTCGGACGCCACGAGGGCGTCATGCGCTTCACGGTCGGCCAGCGCCGCGGCATCGGGGTCGCGGCCGCCGAGCCGCTCTACGTGGTGGGGCTCGATGCGGCGCGCCGGCGCGTGATCGTCGGCCCGCGCGAGGCGCTCGCCACCCATGCCATCGCCCTGCGCGACTTCAACTGGCTGGGCGACGGACCGCTCGCCGAGGGCGAGACGCTCGCCTGTTTCGCCAAGGTCCGCTCGACCCGCCCGCCGCGCCCGGCCCGGCTGCGCGTGGTGGACGGCGAGGTGGAGATCGAACTGCTCGACGGCGAGGACGGGGTGGCCCCCGGCCAGGCCTGCGTGCTCTATGACGGGGCGGACGGCATGGCCCGGGTGCTCGGCGGCGGCTTCATCCGCCGGCGGCCGCAGCCAGCCGCCTCACGCGACGCCGCCGCGCTTCAGGCCACGATCTGACCGGAGTTTCCATGCAAGCCGCCGAGCTCGACGCGCAATCGATCCAGAAGGCCTATGCGCGCTGGGCGCCGATCTACGATCCGATCTTCGGGCGCATCACCACCACGGGCCGCAAGGCGGCGGTGGCGGCGGCCTCGCGGGTCGGCGGGCGGATCCTCGAGGTCGGCGTCGGCACGGGCATCGCCCTGCCTGATTACACGCGCGACTGCCGGGTCATCGGCCTCGACCTGTCCTTCGACATGCTGCGCATCGCCCGCAAGCGCGTCGAGGAGGGCCTGACCAACGTCGAGGGCATCCTGCAGATGGATGCGGGGCGCCTCGCCTTCGGCGACGCAACCTTCGACTGCGTCGTCGCCATGTACCTGATCACCGTGGTGCCGGACCCGGAAGGGGTGATGGCCGAGCTCAACCGGGTGTGCAAGCCGGGCGGAGAGGTCATTCTGGTCAACCACTTCGCCGCCGAGGGCGGCATCCGTGCGCTCGTCGAGAAGGCGGCGGCGCCGTTCGGCGACAAGCTCGGCTGGCATCCCGACTTCTCCTTCGACCGCGTCATGGGCGAGAAGGAGCTGACCATGGTGGAGAAGAAGCCCGCCGGGTTCGGCGGCCTGTTCACGCTGGTGCGCTTCAAGAAGTCCGCGGCCTGACCCCTCGCCGCGGGAGGACGCCGTGAGCGCGACCGACACCGGACCCCGCCTTCTCGCCGGCGCCATCGCGGCGCTCGGCTGGTTCGCCCTCGCCCTGCAGCTCTTGCTGATCATCACCATGACGCAGGCGGCGGGCGGATCGGCGGCTGGAGCGATCCTCAACTATCTCAGCTTCTTCACCATCCTGACCAACATCCTCGTGGCCGCGGTGATGACGGCGACGGCGCTGGGGCGGCCGCCGTCGGCCTCCCTCCACGGCGCCGCGACGCTCTCCATCGCCGTGGTCGGGCTGATCTATTCGCTCGTCGCCGACGCCCTGCTCCACGACGTGGTGCCGGTCCTGGCCATCGTCTTCTGGGTCGGCTTCGCGCGAAAGGGCGCGCTGAAGGCCTCCGACATCCCCGTCTGGCTCGTCTATCCCCTCGTCTTCTTCGCCTATGCCATGGCGCGCGGAGCGGTGGACGGCTGGTACCCCTACCCCTTCCTCGACGCCGGCCGGATCGGCTACCAGGTGGTGCTGCAGAACGCCGTCGTCGTCACGGCGGTCTTCGCGGCGCTGGCGGCGGTGCTCGTCGGGCTCGATCGGGGCCTGGCGCGGTTCGGGCGCAAAAGCCCTCCGGGATCGGCTTGACACCCCTTCGGCCGCGACCTTATATCCGCGCTCTCGCGACCGGTTCGCCGGCCGGAGGCCCTTTTGGGGCGGGGTAGCTCAGTTGGTGAGAGCGCAGGATTCATAACCCTGAGGTCGGCAGTTCGACTCTGCCTCCCGCTACCAAACGGCCGGTCGCCAGCCGGCGCCTTTTCCCTGAGAGCCAGCCCGTTCAGGTCGATCTGTCGGCCGGCCGTGCCACGACCCGGTTCCGCCCCAGACGCTTGGCCTCGTAGAGCCGCGAATCCGCGAGGCGCAGCAACGCCGCAATCGACGTCCCCTCCCCGGGCGCCACCGCGATTCCGATGCTGACGGTCGGCACCGGATCGCCGACGTCGTCGAGGCCGGCCTCGACCGCCGAGCGGATCCGCTCCGCCGCCGCCAGCGCCGCGGTCTCCCCCATGTCGGGCGCGAGGACGATGAACTCCTCGCCGCCATAGCGGAAGACCGCGTCCTTGCTGCGGATCTGCCCGCGCATCGTCTCGACGATGCGCCGCAGGACGTCGTCGCCCGCCACGTGCCCGTGGTGGTCGTTGATGCTCTTGAAGTGGTCCGCGTCCACCATCAGCAGGCTGCAAGGCCGACCCTCGGCGATCGCGGCCGCGAGCATCGGGCCGGCCATGGCCTCGAAGCGCTCCCGCGTCAGCGCCCCCGTCAGGGCGTCGCGGCTCGTCGTGCCGAGCAGTTCCTCGTATTTGTGGCGATAGGTCAGCTTATGGAAGACGTCGGCGAGCGGCTCGGGCGGCGTCTCCGTCTTCTGGCGCTCGAAGAGGGAGAGGTAGAGGCCGATGTAGACGGCATAGACCAGCGCCGCGCCCATCTTGGCGATCCAGCCGCCATACAACGCGTCGATGGGCGTGCCCGTCACCCAGTGGAGCCCGACGAAGAACGCCACCTGGTCGAAGCTCAGGATGACGGCGAGGCTGGCGCCGGCCCTCAGCACGACGGAATGCGGCAGCAGACGGCGCAGCCGCTCGTAGACGAGGATCAGCGCGATGGCGTCGATGAAGAGCAGGGTCGTGCCCCACACCATCAGCACGCCCATCTGGTTGATGAGCGCGAGATCCGGGTTGTAGCCCTGCAGCGACACCGGCGGACCGTAGAGGCGCAGCGTCGCCACCAGCCCCACCATGAGGAAATTGCCGATCAGCAGCCCGTAAATGGGCTGGCGGACCGTCTCGGCGTCCTCGCGGATGTAGAACAGCAGGATGATGGCGAGCTTGCCGGAAAACAGCACCGTCGAGCCCGGCGACAGGAGGCCGAAGGGCAGCTGGATGAAGAAGACCGCCGCCAGATAGGTCTCGAGGAAATGCATGACCCCGAGGGCGCAGAGAAAGGCGCCGAGGCCCATGGCGTGGCGCATCCGGAACAGGACGGCCATGACGCCGAAATAGAGGAGCGACTGGGTGAGGAGGAGGATAATGCCGGACATGGAACAATCATCATAAAAAATGGAAGCCGAGAGCAGCGGCACCGCCGCCGGCGCCCCGTGCCAAATGCGCGGAGCACACCCGTTTTGGCACAGGCTTTCGTTACGATTTCCTAAACATCCCGTCCCGTCCGCACCCGGCGGCGGGGCCGAACTGCCGAAATCCCCGCTTTGGACGCCCGAACCGCCCGCAGACCGGGTGTATCGGCCCGGCGTCATTCTTGCTCATCACCCTGCGAGACCGTCGCCATGTCTCCACCGGACACATTCCGGGAGGCGGAGGGCGGTTAACGCTATCGGTAATCAAACGTTGATTGCCTCGGTCAAATGCAACACAACCGGTCCCGGGAACGGGGATCGGCTCACAGGAGCGATCCGATATGAACAGTCAGATCCGAGAGATCATCGCCCGGACGGTGGAACTGCCGGGCGGCGTGACTGACCTTGCCGACACCAGCGACCTGTACGAAGCCGGAATGACGTCCTTCGGGTCGGTTCAGCTGATGCTGGCGCTCGAGGAGGCCTTCGACGTCGAATTCCCCGAGCGCATGCTCAACCGCCGCCTCTTCTCCTCGATCGCCACGATCGACGCCGCCCTCAAGGAGCTGCGCTCCGAGAACGTCGGGGGCTGATCATGCTCGACAGGTCGGAATCCCGGAAGGTGCCGCAGGGCACCGACATTGCGGCCCGCGCCAAGCGGGTCGCCGAGATCGCCGCCGCCCATGCGGATGCGGTCGACCGTGACGGCCGCTTTCCCCGCGAGGCGGTCGACGCCATGCGTGAGGCGCGCCTTCTCGGCATGATGATTCCGACCCATCTCGGCGGCGACGGCGCCGACTTCGCCGAGATTGCCCAGGTCTGCACGGTGCTCGGCGGCGCCTGCTCGGCGTCCGGCATGGTCTTCGCCATGCACCAGATCAAGGTCTCCAGCCTCGTCCATCACGGGCTGGAGAGCGACTGGCACCGCGGCTTCATGCAGCGGCTGGCCGAAAAACAGCTTCTGCTCGGCTCGGCCACCACCGAGGCCGGCATCGGCGGCGACCTGCGCAACTCGATCTGCTCCATCGTGCCGGACGGCGACATGGTGCGGCTGGAGAAGGACGCGACCGTCATTTCCTACGGCCTCGATGCCGACGCGATCTTGGCCACCGCCCGCCGGGCGCCCGACGCCGCGTCCTCCGACCAGGTCATGGTCGTGATCGAGAAGGACCAGGCGAGCCTCGTGCAGACCTCGGTCTGGGACACGCTCGGCATGCGCGGCACCACCTCGCACGGCTTCAAGCTGGCGGCGAGCGTGCCGGCGGCGCAGGTCTTCCCGAAGCCCTTCGCCGAGATCGCGGCGCAGTCCATGCTGGCGAGTTCGCACCTGTTCTGGGCCTCGCTGTGGTTCGGCATCGCCGGCTCGGCCCTGTCGAAGGCGCAGGCGAGCGTGCGCGCCGCAGCCCGCCGCATGCCCAACGCCATTCCGCCCGGCGCGCCGCGCCTCGCCGCCGCCGCCGCCGAACTCGCGGCGCTGAAGACCATCGTGCGCGACGGCATCGCCCGCTTCGAGACCGCCCGCCACGACGAGGACGCCATCAACTCCATGGCCTTCGCCGTCGCCATGAACGCGGTGAAGGTCGAGGCCTCGCGCCGCGCCGTCGCCATCGTCCAGGAGGCGCTGACCATCATCGGCATCCAGGGCTACAAGAACGCCAACCCCTTCTCGGTCGGACGGCAGCTGCGCGACATCCTGTCGGCGCCGCTGATGATCGCCAACGACCGCATCCTCGCCAACACCGCGACCATGCTGCTCATGTCGCGTCTCGACACCGATCTGGAGGACTGAGACATGCTCGCCAAGACCGAGACCGCGACCTTCCTCGACGACCTCTTCGACAAGGGCCTGCTGATCGAAACCGGCGTCGACGGCCTCTACGGCCGCTCGGGCCTCTTCGAGGCCATCGGCGACGGCTTCCAGGCGATGGTGACGCGCTACGGCGCCGCCGACGAGCCGGAGGTGGTGCGCTTCCCCCCCGCCATGGCCCGTACGGTCTTCGAGAAGTCCGGCTACATGAAGAGCTTCCCCCAGCTCGCCGGCACGGTGCACTGCTTCTGCGGCAGCCCCGCCGACCACGTCAGCCTGCTGCAGACCATCGAGCAGCAGGGCGACTGGACCGAGGGGCAGAAGGCCAGCGAGATCGTGCTGACGCCGGCGGCCTGCTACCCGCTCTACCCGACGGCGGCCAAGCGCGGCATGCTGCCCGAGGAGGGCCGCCTGTTCGACCTCATGTCCTACTGCTTCCGCCACGAGCCCTCGCAGGATCCGGCGCGCCAGCAGTTCTTCCGGATGCGCGAATTCGTCCGCATGGGCACGCCGGACCAGGTCACGGAGTTCCGCGCAACCTGGCTGGAGCGCGGCCAGGCGCTCATCGCCGAGCTCGGCCTGCCGTTCACGGTCGACGTCGCCAACGATCCCTTCTTCGGCCGCACGGGCAAGATGCTGGCGGTCAACCAGCGCGACCAGCGCCTGAAGTTCGAGCTCCTCATCGCCATCGAGAGCGAGGAGAAGCCGACCGCGTGCCTCTCCTTCAACTACCACCAGGACCATTTCGGCAAGACCTTCGGGCTCTCCACCCGGGGCGACGAGGTGGCGCACACGGCCTGCGTCGGCTTCGGCCACGAGCGGGTGATCCTGGCCCTGCTGAAGCACTACGGCACCAATGTCAGCCGCTGGCCGGCTTCCGTCCGCCAGTCGCTGGGGCTGTGACGCCATGGCCGCGGTGTTCCCCGATCTCTCGGCGGCGACCTACCGGCGGCACGACCTGCACGACGCGGGCCGTGCCTGGCCGGAGACCAACTGCCACACGGATCTCTTCATCGAGCTCCTGGCGACGCTCGGCCGCGAGCCGGCCGTCGCCCTCGGCATGACGCTCGCCCAGGACTTCGAGGGCGACCAGTTCACCTTCTTCAAGATCCCCAACGGCGATCTCGACACCCTGTTCGGCCTCGACCTGCAGGAACTGTCGATCTATCGCCCGCTGGTCGATCACCTGGAGGAGCAGGTCGCCCGCGGCCGCATCGTGCTCGTCGAGGTCGACGCGCATTTCCTGCCCGACACGCGGGGCGTGACCTACCGCACCGACCATTCCAAGACGACGATCGCGGTCAACGCCTTCGACCGCGCCGCCGCGCGCCTCGGCTACTTCCACAATGCCGGCTACTTCGAGATGGAGGGCGAGGACGTCCACCAGCTCCTCGGCTTCGGGAGCGTCCCGACGCCGGTCCTGCCGCCCTATACGGAATTCGTGAAGGTCACGGGTCCCGGACTTTCCGGCCGGGCCCTGCGCGACGCCGCGCTCGCGCGCCTTTCCGCCCACTGGGCGCGCCGTCCCGAGCGCAATCCCGTCCTCGCCTATCGCGAGGCGCTGCAGCGCCATCTCGACTGGCTGGCCGGCGAGCCGCCCTGCTCCTTCCACCCCTATGCCTTCAACACCGCCCGCCAGTTCGGCGCCAACATCGCGCTGCTCGGCGACCATCTCGCCTGGCTCGCCGGTCAGGGTGTCGGCGGCCTCGAGCGGGCCATGGCCCTGTGCGAGGCGATGTCCGGCGGCATGAAGACGTTCCAGTTCCTGCTGGCGCGGGCTCTCGCGCGGAAGAAGACCGAGGCGCTCGCCGCCGCCCTCGACGAGACCGCCGGGCACTACGACGCGCTGATGGCCGAGCTCGCCGGCGCCCTGCGCTTTCCCATGGCCGAAACCCGGACCCTCGTTCGGGCCGCATCCTGAGGGGACGATGGGTCCGGTGCGCAGCGATACGGACGAGCGGGTCGTCCCGCTCGACGCGGGCTGGATGCTGGCCGTCCTCGATCCCGGCGCCGCGGAGACGCCGGCGGATGCCGATGCGCGCGGCGACTGGATCGACGCCGTCGTGCCGGGCACGGCGGAAGCGGCACTGGTCGCCGCCGGCCGGCTGGCGCCGGGTGCTCCGTCCGGCCTTCACGACCGCGACGTCTGGTATCGTTGCACGGTCACGGCGGACGGTCCGGCGACGCTGCGCTTCGCAGGGCTCGCGGGCCCTGCCGACGTCTTCCTCGACGGCGCGCCGCTGCTCGCGGCGCCGTCGATGTTCCGGGGCTACAACGTCGACATCGCCGCCGCCGGTCGTCATCACCTCGCGATCCGCTTCCACGCGCTGAACCCGCTCCTCGCGACCGCCAAGGGTCCGCGGCAGCGCTGGCGGCCGCAGATGATCCAGCCGGGCGCGCTCCGGCTCGTCCGCACCACGCCGCTCGGCCACATGCCCGGCTGGTCGCCCGGCGTCGCCGTCGTCGGACCTTGGCAACCCGCCGACCTCGTCCTGCGCGGTGGCGGGCCTCGCCTCGAAGACCTCTCGCTCTCCGCCCGCCTCGCGGCGGGCGACGGCATTCTCGACGTCGCCGTCCGTTTCGACAGCCCACCGGACGTGCCGGTCGAGGTGCTGTGCGGCGGACAGGCACAGGCGCTCCATCCCGGTGCCGACGGCGCCCATGCCGGCCGCATGGTGCTGCCGGGCATCGCGCCCTGGTGGCCGCACACCCATGGCGAGCCGGCGCTGCACGGCGTGCACCTGCGCATCGGCGACCGCCTCATCGACTGCGGCCGGGTCGGCTTCCGCTCCCTGACCCTCGACCGCGGCGCCGACGGCAAGGGCTTCGGCCTCGTCGTCAACGGCGTGCCCGTCTTCTGCCGCGGCGCCTCGTGGATGCCGCCGGATCCCGCATCGCCCGGCGGCGCCGATCCGCGGCCGCTTCTGGCGCTTGCCCGCGAGGCGGGAATGACCATGATCCGCCTCTCCGGCACCGTCACGCCCGAGAGCCGCGCCTTCCACGACGCCTGCGACGAACTCGGCATCCTCGTCTGGCACGACCTGCCCTTCGCCAACTTCGACTATCCCGGCGACGACGCCTTCCGCGCCGCGGCCGAGGCGGAGGCGCGCGCGCTGCTCGGCCGGCTGCAGGGCTCGCCGTCCCTGGCGGTCGTCTGCGGCGGCAGCGAGATCGCCCAGCAGGCGACCATGCTCGGCCTGACGCCGGACCAGGCGGCCCTGCCGTTGTTCGACGAGGCCCTGGCGGCGGTGGCGGCCGAGGTCGCCCCGCAGGCCGTCTACGTGCCCCATTCGCCGTGGGGTGGCGCCCTGCCCTTCGTCACCGACGAAGGCGTCACCCACTATTTCGGCGTCGGCGCCTATTG
>LNFH01000262.1 GCA_001464235.1 Rhizobiales bacterium Ga0077556
CAAGGGGCTGGAAATCCCGCTCGCGCTGATGATCGACCTCGTCTGGTCGAAGCGGCGGATGATGGAGGTCTATCTCAACATCGCGGAATGGGGGCCGGACGGTGAGTTCGGCATCGAGGCGGGCGCCCAGCGGGCCTTCGGCAAGCCGGCGGCGCGGCTGACCGCCGGCGAGGCGGCGCTCCTCGTCGCCATCCTGCCCAACCCGATCCGCCGCGACGCCCGGGCGCCCTCGGGGGGCGTCCGCCGCAAGGCCGCCATCATTTCGCGCCGGGCGGGAGCGGCCGACACGGCATGCCTGCGGCTCGCGGCGTCATGACCACCGCGGGGCGGTGGACGGGCGCGACAAATCACGCTTCTAATTCCGCCATGGTGCCCGCATTCGTCCTCCTGATCGTCCTGATGGCTGCGCCCGGGGCTGCGCGCGGCCAGACGCCCGCTCCCCAGCCCGACGCAGCCCTGACGGAGAGAGCGGTCGGTGCCTGGGAACTCTCCAATCCCGCCGGCAGCCGCAAATGCGCCGTCACGCTGAAGGCGGAGCGGGCGGGAACCGGCCGGGCGCTGACCTTCGGCGAGGGCTGCGTCGCGGCCTTTCCGGCGGTCGCGGCCATCGTCGCCTGGTCGGTGGGGCCGACGGGGTCGATCCGCTGGATCGACCGGACGGGCCAGAGCGCCTTCGACTTCGAGGAGACCGAGGTCGGCATCTTCGAATCGCTGCGGCAGGGGGATCCGACCGTCTATTTCCTCACCAGCCTGGCGCTGGCCGGCAAGACGCTGCCGACGGCCGACGAACTCGCCGGCGCCTGGACCCTCGGCCAGCCCTCGGGGCGCAGCCTCTGCGGCCTCCTCCTCAAGCAGGAGCTGGCGGCGGGCGCAGGGGCCCTGGAGCAGCGCTTCGCGGTGGAGGTGGCGGCGGGCTGCGAGCGCTCCATCGCCGCCCTCGGCCTCGCCCACTGGCGGCTGGACCGCGAGCTCCTCGTCTTCGGCGGCCGCGCCGGCACGCTATCCTTCAAGCGCGAGGAGGACGGCCGCTGGACCAAGACGCCGGCCGACAACCGCCCGCTGCTGCTCTCCCGGCCCTGACCGCACCGCCCGAATTGGGGACTGGCGTTTCGCGCGACTATTTCGTCCACTGAAACGATGGTTCGTCCGCGGCTGCCCGGACGCCCCGGAGGACAGGCCATGACAGACGCGACCGCAGAGGCTTCGGTGCTGGTGAGGAGGGACGGCGCCGTCGCCACCCTCGTGTTGAACGAGCCGAAATCGATGAACGCCATGTCGGCCGGCATCAAGGCGGGCATCGAGGAGACCCTGCCGGGACTTCTCGCCGACCCGGAGGTCAGGGCCATCGTCATCACCGGCACGGGCCGCGCCTTCTGCGCCGGCGGCGACATCCGTTCCATGGACGATCGCGGCACGCTCTCGGTGAAGACGCGGATGACGCGGACCTACAAATGGCTCATCCCGCTGCTCACCGCCGAAAAGCCGATCATCTGCGCGGTGAACGGGGCGGCGGCGGGCGCCGGCCTGTCGCTGGCGCTGGCCGGGGACATCATCCTCGCCTCGCGGGAGGCGCGCTTCAAGGCGGGCTTTCCCGGCCTCGGTGCGGCGGCCGACCTCGGCCTCGCCTACACCCTGCCGCGTGCCATCGGCTACCAGCGCGCCAGCGACATCCTGCTCACCAACCGCGAGGTCCTGGCCGAGGAGGCCCACGCCATGGGCCTGGTGGCGCGCATCGCCGAACCCGAGGCGCTGATGGCGGCGGCGATGGAGACGGCGCAGGCGCTCGCCGCCGGGCCCACCGTGTCGCTGGCGCTCACCAAGCGGCTGATGCGCCGCGGCTACGAGCTGCCGATCGAGGGCTTCCTGGAATTCGAGGCCATGTCGCAGGTGGTCGCCTTCGGCAGCGACGATTTCGGCGAGGGCGTCGCCGCCTTCAAGGGCAAGCGCCGGCCGGACTTCAAGGGCCGCTGAGCCCCAGGGGAGGATTTCGCATGGAGACGATGTTCAAGGACGGCCTGCTCACCGGCAAGCGCATTCTCGTCACGGGCGGCGGCACCGGCCTCGGCCGCGAGATGGCGGAGGACTATCTGCGCCTCGGTGCGACCGTGCACATCTGCGGGCGACGCAAGGGCGTGCTGGACGACACGGCGCGCGAACTGATGGACCGCCACGGCGGCAAGGTCATCACCCATTCCGTCGACATCCGCGTCGCCCAGGCGGTGGAGGAGATGATCGAGGAGATCTTCACGGCGGGTCCGCTGACCGGCCTCGTCAACAATGCCGCCGGCAACTTCATCAGCCCGACCAAGGACCTGTCGCCGCGCGGCTTCGACGCCATCGCGGGAATCGTCTTCCACGGCTCGTTCTACGTGACGCTCGCCTGCGGCAAGCGCTGGATCGCCGGCGGGCACAAGGCCTCGGTCATCTCGATCCTCACCACCTGGGTGTGGAACGGCGGCCCCTTCACCGTGCCCTCCGCCATGTCGAAGGCCGGCATCAACGTCATGACCCAGTCGCTGGCGGCCGAATGGGGCCGCTACGGCATCCGCCTCAACGCCATCGCGCCCGGCCCCTTCCCGACCAAGGGCGCCTGGGAGCGGCTCAATCCGGGCCTCGCCGCCGAGGAGGACAAGGGCCGCGAGGGCAGCCCCATGGGCCGCAACGGCGAGATGCAGGAGCTGAAGAACCTCGCCACCTTCCTGATGGCGGACGGCTGCGAGTACCTGACCGGCCAGACCATCGCCATCGACGGCGCCCGCTACAACGCCTCCGGCGGCAACTTCTACAACCTGTCGAAGATGTCGGACGCCGAATGGCAGGCGATGAGCGAGATGATCCGCGCAGCGAACGAGAAGGACCGCGCCAGCCGCACGGCCTGAGGCGAACGGGACTTCCGCGACGGTTTGTGCTGATATCCTTGGCGAATCCCGCGGGGCACCCCCCTGCGGGACCATCAGGAACCCGAGATGCCTTCCTTCGAGCCCGTCATCGCGCTGTCGCGCGGCCTGGAAATCCTGCGCGTGCTGAACGCCGAGCGGCGGTCGACGGTGGGATCGCTGCACAAGGCGACGGGGCTCAATAAGGCGACCATCGTCCGCATGCTCGAAACGCTGGAGCATGAAGGCTACGTCATGCGGGACGCGGAGCGGACCGAGTACCTGCCCACGGGGCGCTGCCTGCTGCTCTCCCACGGCTACGACCAGCACCTGTGGATCGGCGGCGTCGCCGAGCCGATCATGCACGAGTTCCGCAAGCAGATCGGCTGGCCCTCCGACATCGCCATCTTCGACCGCGACGCGATGATCGTGGCGCAGACGACGCGCGAGCCGGGCTCCATGCTGTTCTCGCGGCGTCCGGGGTTCCGGTTTCCCCTGCTCTCCACGTCCATGGGCCGCGCCTATCTCGCCTTCTGCCCCGAGGAGCAGCAGGAGCGGATCATCACCCTGCTCGCGGCCATCCCGGGCAAGTCGACCGAGCTCGCCCGCCAGCCGAAGAAGCTCGCACCCCTGCTCGCCGAGGTGCGCGAGAAGGGCTATGCGCTGATGGACGAGGCCTACAGCCAGCACGTCTTCGACGGCCGCGTCTGGGCCATGGGCGTGCCGGTGCGCGACGGCGACGAGGTCTTCGCCAGCATCAACATCATGATGCTGCACGGCGTCATCTCGGTGGAGGACGCGGTGAAGAACTTCCTCGCGCCGCTGCAGGAGACGGCGACGCAGATCGCCCGGGCGCTGACCGACAAGTTCCGCGCCACCCTCTGGGCGCCCGGCGGCGCCAAAGCGGACTGAGATTTCACCGTATTTCATTGCATGAAATGCTGTTTCGACGGGATTTGACCGTATCCCGGAGCCGTGAGAGGATTCGCATCGGGCCCGCAGAGGCCCCAACGGGCAAAGCCCGACAAGAACGATCCAGAGGGAACACCATGCGCCATCGCCTCTCCCGCCGCGGCCTGATGCTGGCCGCCGCCGCCACCGTGGCGGCACCTCCCCTGCTGCGCGCCCAGGGCGCCTGGCCGAACCGGCCGGTGCGGATTCTCTGCGCCTTCCCGGCCGGCGGCATCACCGACGGCTATGCCCGCGCCTATGGCGACTACATCCAGCAGAAGAGCGGCCAGACGGTGGTGGTCGAGAACCGGGTCGGGGCCGGCGGCGGCATCGCCGCCCAGGCGCTGAAGGCGGCGCCGGACGACGGCCACACCCTGATGATCACCATCTCCTCGACCATGCTGGGCAACCGGGTCATGTTCAGGAACCTGCCCTACGACCCGGACAAGGACTTCTCCTTCCTCGCCATCATGTCCACCGGCCACCTGCCGCTGGTGGCGCAGAAATCGACGGGGGCGAAGACCATCGCCGAATTCGTCGCCTTCGCGAAGGCGAACCGGACCAGCTTCGGCTCCTATGCCGCGGGGTCCTTCGCCCACATCGTCGGGGCCGAACTGAACCGCCGCTTCGGCCTCGACATGACCATCGTCCACTACCGGGGCGAGGCGCCCATGTGGCAGGACCTCCTCACCGGCAGCAGCCAGGTGGCCATGGGCAGCTACACCGCCGCCAAGGGCGTGCTCGACACCGGCGCTGGAACCGCCATCGCGGTGCCGACGGACAAGCGGATGTCGACCCTGCCGGATGTCGCCACCTATGCGGAACAGGGCCTGAAGGATCCGGTCTTCGACCTGATGAGCTGGGCGGGCTTCTTCGGCAAGGCGTCGATGCCGGCCGAGATGGTGCAGCAGATCTCCGACATGATGGTCGAGGCCGGCAAGACCGAGCGCATCCGGCGGCTGACGGCGACCTTCGGGATCGACGACACGGCGCAGGACCACAGGTTCTTCCGCCACATCTACGAGACACAGGGGCCGATCTGGCTCGATCATCTCAACCGGCTCGGCGTGACGCCGAGCTGAGCCCTGACGATCGGTCGCAGCACCGTTCCGACGGGGACGGCCCTAGACTGAACCGCGATTCACAACGGGACGCAGAAGCCCGCATTTCATTCCCGAGGAACGCCCATGCCCTTGACGCTCTCCCGCCGCCGGCTGGTCGCCGCCGGCGCCCTCCTGCCCTTCGCCGCGCCCGCCGTCGTGCGCGCGCAAGGGGCCGCCTGGCCGACCAAGCCGCTGAAGATCATCTGCGCCTTCCCGGCCGGCGGCATCACGGATGCCTTCGCCCGCGCCTATGGCGAGTATATCGGCCAAAAGAGCGGCCAGACCGTGATCGTCGAGAACCGGCCCGGGGCCGGCGGCGGCATCGCCGCCCAGGCGATGAAGACCGCGCCGGACGACGGCCACACCATCATGATCACCATCTCGACGACGCTGTTCGGCAACCGCGTCATGTTCAAGAGCCTCGCCTACGACCCGGACAAGGATTTTGCGCTGCTGGCGCTGCTGCCGACCGGCAGCCTGCCGCTGGTCGCCGCCAAGGCGACGGGCGCCACCACCATCGCGCAGTTCGTCGAGTTCGCCCGCAAGAACCGGGTCAGCTTCGGCTCCTATGCCGCGGGGTCCATGGCCCATATCGTCTGCAACGCCCTGAACCAGCAGTTCAGCCTCGACATGACCGTGGTGAACTACCGCGGCGAGGCGCCGATGTGGCAGGACGTGCTGACCGGCAACAGCCAGGTCGCCCTCGGCAGCTTCACGGCGGCCAAGGCGGTGCTCGACGCCAATGCCGGCACGGCCATCGCCATTCCCTCGACCCGGCGCATGCGGGCGCTGCCGAACACGGCGACGTTCATCGAGCAGGGCCTCGACAACCCGGTCTTCCGGCTGCTGAGCTGGGTCGGCTTCCTCGGCCAGTCCTCCATGCCCCAGGCGATGGTCGAGACCGTGTCGGCGCTGATGCTGGAGGCGGCGCAGACCGAGCGCATCCGCAAGCTCAACGAGACCTTCGGCATCGAGGACCCGGTCCTCGGCCATGCCGACTTCAGGAAGGTCTACGACGCGGAGGGCCCGATCTGGATCGAGAACGTGCGCAAGCTCGGCCTGACGCCGGCCTGAGATGCGGCGGCGCGCCGGGATCAGGCGATCCCGGCGAGGCCGTTGGTCAGCACGACGACGTCGCGCTCCACCACCCGGGCGCGGAACGAGATCACACCGCCGTCGCGCCAGATCTCGGTGCGGATCGTCTCGCCGGGCAGGACCGGGGCGGAGAAGCGCACGTCGAGGCGCCTGAGCCGCGCGGGGTCGTTGCCGCAGCACGCCTTGAGGATGGCGCGGCCGGCCACCGCATAGGTGCACAGGCCGTGCAGGATCGGCCGCTCGAAGCCGGCGCCACGGGCGACGTCCGGATCGGCGTGGAGCGGATTATAGTCGCCGGACAGGCGGTAGATCAGCGCCGCCTGCGGCAGGGTCTTCAGGTCGACCGCCTCGTCGGGCGCGCGGTCGGGCAGCGGATGGGGCTCGGGCGTCGGGCCGGAGGGGCCGCCGAAGCCGCCCTCGCCACGGATGAAGGTGGTGGAGGTCAGCGTCGCCAAGAGGTCGCCGGAGGCCTTGTCGATCACGTCGCGCTCGGAGAAGAGCAGCGCGCCCTTGCCCGGCCCTTTGTCGACGATCTCCGTGACGCGGGAGCGGCCGATCACCGTGCCGGTGGCGGGCAGCGGCTTGTGGATGACGAGGCCCTGCTCGCCGTGCAGGACCTTGCGCCAGTCGACCCCGGTGTTCGGGTCCTTCAGCCAGAAGCCGGGATAGCCGAGCACGACGGCCAGGGTGGGCAGGGCCTTCAGGCCGTCCTCGTAGACGAAGGGGAGCTCGCTGCGGTCCACCGGATCGGCGCCGCAGCCGACGCCGAGGGCGTAGAGGATGGTGTCCTTCGCCTCGTAGCGGTGCTCGAGGTCGGGGAAATGCCAGTTCTTCAGCTTGTCGTAGTCGATGGGCATGGGGGTGTCCGTTGGAGCCTGTCCCGTCATGCCCGGGCTCGTCCCGGGCATCCACGAATTCTCATCGGCGTCGCGTTCAAGTCGTGGATGGCCGGGACAAGCCCGGCCATGACGGCCAGGGGCGCGCCCTTCTCACAGAGACCGGGCGACGATCTCCTTCATGATCTCGGTGGTGCCGGCATAGATGCGCTGGATGCGGCTGTCGGCATAGGCGCGGGCGATGGGATATTCCCACATGAAGCCGTAGCCGCCGTGCAGTTGCAGGCAGGTGTCGACCACCCGGCCCTGGAGCTCGGTCAGCCACCACTTGGCCATGGCGGCGGTGGTCACGTCGAACTCGCCGCGCAGGAACTTGGAGATGCAGTCGTCGAGGAAGACGCGGGCGACCGTCACCTCGGTCTTCACCTCGGCCAGCTTGAAGCGGGTGTTCTGGAAATCGGCGATGGACTTGCCGAAGGCCTTGCGCTCGCGGGTGTAGTCGATGGTCCAGCGCAGCGCCGATTCCATCACCGCGACGGCGGAGATGGCGACCAGCAGGCGCTCGCGCGGCAGCTCGTTCATCATGTAGGCGAAGCCGCGCCCCTCCTCGCCGATGATGTTGGTCGCCGGCACGCGGACGTTGTCGAAGAAGAGCTCGGAGGTGTCCTGCGCCTTCAGGCCGATCTTCTCGAGGTTGCGGCCGCGCTTGAAGCCCTCGCGGTCGGCCTCGACCAGGATGAGGCTGACGCCCTTGGCGCCCTCCTTCGGGTCGGTCTTGGCGGCGACCAGGATGAAATCGGCGAGCTGGCCGTTGGTGATGAAGGTCTTCTGGCCATTGACGATATAATGGTTGCCGTCACGGATCGCTGTGGTGCGGATGGCCTGGACGTCGGAGCCCGCGCCCGGCTCGGTCATGGCCAGCGCGCCGATGGCCTCGCCCGACGCCATCTTTGGCAGCCAGTGGCGCTTCAGGTCCTCGGAGGCGTTGTTGAGGATGTAGGGGGCGACGATGTCGGAGTGCAGGCGGAAGCCGGGGCCGGTGAAGACGTGGCCCATCATCTCCTCGATCATGATGGCGCTGGTGAGGAAATCCGCCCCGCCGCCGCCATAGGCCTCGGGAATGTTGGTGAGGAGCATGCCGGCGGCACCCGCCTTCAGCCAGGCCTCGCGGTCGACGACGCCCTCCTTCTCCCAGCGCGCGTGATGGGGGGCGATCTCCTCGGCGATGAAGCGGCGGCAGGCATCGCGGAAGAGGTGGTGCTCCTCCTTGTAGTAGGCGGCGGTGGCGGTCATGGCGCGCATCTCCTGAACCGGACGCGGAGGCCCAGGCCCCGCAACGAGCCTCTATCCTAAGACAGGCGTTTCGGCGAATGAAACGGGATTTCGTTCAATTGACGATCGGACTATGGTTCGGCCACGTCCTCCATTCAGGCGGGACCGACGGATCGAGGATACGGGGATCGGCATGGCGGGCACGGGCGCTCTGGACGGCAAGGTCGTCATCGTGACGGGGGCCGGGCGCGGCATCGGCCGCGAGATCGCCCTGACGGCGGCGGCCGAGGGCGCCAAGGTGGTGGTCAACGATCTCGGCGGCGCCGCCGACGGCTCGGGCGCCAGCGCCGCACCGGCCGAGGAGGTCGCCGAGGAGATCCGCGCCAAGGGCGGCAAGGCCGTCGCCAATTTCGACAGCGTCGCGGAGCCCGCTTCCGCCAACGCCATCGTCAAGACGGCGGTCGACGCCTTCGGCGGTCTCGACGCGGTGATCAACAATGCCGGCATCCTGCGCGACGCCATCTTCCACAAGATGAGCGTCGCGGACTTCGAGCTGGTCATCAAGGTGCACCTGATGGGCACCTTCTACGTCTCCCATGCCGCGGCCCGCATCTTCCGCGAACAGGGGAGCGGCGCCTTCGTCCATTTCACCTCGACCTCGGGCCTCATCGGCAACTACGGCCAGGCCAACTACGCCGCCGCCAAGCTCGGCATCGTCGGCCTGTCGAAGTCCATCGCGACGGCGGGTGGACCTGCGACAGCCTCGCCAGCCACGGCATGCCGGCGCTGAAGTCGTCCTTCTATCCGCTGGACCGCTCGGCCGACATCTTCTCGTGGGATCCGGTGTGAGGATCGCTGGTCGCGGCCTGCTACGCGTCATG
>LNFH01000263.1 GCA_001464235.1 Rhizobiales bacterium Ga0077556
TAGCCGAACTTGCGGACCATGGCCTCCACCAGACGGCGCTGAACCGGATCGTCGTCGCAGATGAGGATGGTCGTCACGGCATGCACTCCCGGGGATGCGGATGTCTCGATTCGGGAGAGGGTGGTGGGTGCCGCTTAAGGGCCGGTTAACGCCGCTCTAACGCGTTGCCCCCGGACGGATCAGGCGGCGCGGGCCGCGGCGTCGAAGGGGGCGAGAGCCGCCGCGAACTGGCGCGCCGCGGCGTCCCAGGTGCGGGTTTCGGCAACCGCGCGACAGGCGCGGCGATCGAGGACGAGGGCGCCGGCGATCGCCGCGGCGAGGTCCTCGTCGAGCACGCCGACCGCCGGATCGGTGACGACGTCGAGGGGGCCGGGCACCGGAAAGGCCGCCACCGGCACGCCCGAGGCCATCGCCTCCTGCATGACGTTGCCGTAGGTGTCGGTGCGGCTGGTGAAGACGAAGACGTCCGCCGCCGCATAGGTGGCGGCGAGGTCCTCGCCGGTCTTCACGCCGAGGAACACGGCCTCGGGGAAGCGGCGTTCCAGCTCGGCGCGCTGCGGCCCGTCGCCGACCACGACCTTCGTCCCCGGCAGGTCGAGCGACAGGAAGGCCTCGAGGTTCTTCTCCACCGCCAGCCGGCCGACGCTGAGCATGACCGGACCGGGCAGGTCGAGCCGCGCGTCCTGCCGCGGCCGGAACAGCGCGGTGTCGACGCCGCGCGACCAGACCGCGAGATTGGCAAAGCCCCAGCCGGCAAGCTCCCGTCGCATCGTCTCGGTCGGCACCAGCGTGCGCGTCGCGGCGCCGTGGAAGCGGCGCAGCCAGGCATAGGTCAGCGCCTCCGGGATCGGCGCACGGGCGCGGACATATTCGGGGTAGCGCGTGTGGTAGCTGGTGGTGAAGGGCAGTCCCCGCGCCAGCGCCCAGCGCCGCGCCGCATGGCCGACCGGCCCTTCCGTCGCGATGTGCAGCGCCTGCGGCGCCAGGGCGTCGAGGCGCGCGGCGATGGCGGGGCCGGCGCCGATCGCCAGCCGGATGTCGGGATAGGTCGGCAGCGGCCAGGTCGGCAGGCCCTCCGGCGTCACGAAGGCGGCCGTGACGCCGAGCGCCGCCAGCGCCCCGGCGGTCTCGGTGAGGGAGCGCACCACCCCGTTGACCTGCGGCGCCCAGGCGTCGGTGGCGATGGCGAGACGCATCGGGCCCTCCCCGTCAGGCGTTCACCCGCGAGCGGCCCGGCAGGGCGACGGGGAGATCGGGCTCGTGGCTCTCGGCCTCCACGAGGGCCGGCGCGGCCACGAGTTCGGTCCAGCGCATGATTTCGAAGCGGCCGTCATAGCCCTCCACCAGGGCCGTGCAGCTCTCCACCCAGTCGCCGCAGTTCATGTAGCGGATGCCCGCCTGGTCCTTGATGGCGGCGTGGTGGATATGCCCGCAGATGACACCGTCCACCTTCTGCCGCCGCGCTTCCGTCGCCAGCGCCTCCTCGAAGGCGCCGATGAAGTTCACCGCCTTCTTCACCTTGAACTTGGCCCAGGCCGACAGCGACCAGTAGGTCAGGCCCATGCGCCGGCGCACGAAGTTGAGCCAGCGGTTGCAGTAGAGCGCGGCGTCGTAGGCCCAGTCGCCGAGATGGGCGAGCCAGCGGGCGTGCATCACCACCACGTCGAAGGCGTCGCCGTGGATGACGAGGAACCGCCGGCCGTCCGCCGCCTCGTGCACCACCTGGTCCATCACCTCGATGCCGCCGAAATGCGTGCCGAAATAGTCGCGCATGAACTCGTCGTGATTGCCGGGCAGGTAGAAGATCTGGCTGCCCTTGCGCACCGTCCGGAGCAGCTTCTGCACCACGTCGTTGTGGGCCTGCGGCCAGTACCAGCCGCGCTTCAGCTGCCAGCCGTCGACGATGTCGCCGACGAGGTAGATCACGTCCGCGTCGTTGTGCCTGAGGAAATCGATGAGGAGGGCCGCCTGCGAGCCCCGGGCACCGAGGTGGACATCCGAGATGAAAATGGCCCTGTGCCGCTTCTGCACCATCGTCCGGCTCCCGGCCGCTCATCCTTCGACGCGGCGAGCAAGACCAGATTCGCCTTGCGCTTTTGTGACAGGCGCGGCGAAGCGACGCTCCACCTGTCGTCGAACCGTCGTCGAGCCTTGCTAGCCCTCGCGGGATTGCCGGCCCGGTGGCCCGATTCGGGGCGGGCGGGCTCAGGAGCAAGAGGGAGACGCCGGATGGCCGGAGATCTCGACCGCGACACCATGGAACGGGCCTATGCCCGCTGGGCCCCCATCTACGACGCGGTCTGCGGGCCCGTCTTCGAGAAGGGTCGCCGCGCCGCCACCGCCGCCGTGAAGCAGACCGGCAGCCGCATCCTCGAGGTCGGCGTCGGCACCGGCCTCTCCTTCCAGGACTATGACGCCGGCCACGAAATCTACGGCATCGACCTCTCCGGGCCGATGATCGCCAAGGCGCGCGAGCGCATGGCCTCCGGCGCCTTCCCCCATGTGAAGGAGGTGCGCGTCATGGACGCCCACCACCTCGACTATTCCGATTCCATGTTCGACGGCGTCGTGGCGCAGTTCGTCATCACCCTGGTGGAGCGGCCCGAGCGCGTGCTGGACGAATGCGCCCGGGTGCTGAAGCCCGGCGGCGAGATCATCCTCGTCAACCACCTCTATTCGGAGCGCGGCCTCGCCGCCGCCGTCGAACGCTGGTTCGCCCGCCACGCCCACACCTTCGGCCTGAGGCCGGAATTCCCCTTCCAGCGCCTGCAGGCCTGGGCTGAGGCCCATGGCGGCGTGGAGGTGGCCGAGCGCCGCCGCGTCGCCCCGCTCGGGGTCTACACCCTCGTCCGCTTCCGCAAGCTGGCCGAGGGCGAGCGCGCCGCTCCCCGTTTCGCCGCCGCGGGGTGAGTCGGCGCCCCGAGCGGCCGCGCCAGGCGCAAGGCCAAAGATCATTGGCGACGCCGAAGTCCCCCTCTCCTCGCGCCAGCGAGGGGAGGGTGCGGGTGGGGCCTTAATCTTCAAAGGCGGTCGCTCGCTGTCTCACCCATTGAACGGCGGCGTTCCGTCTCAAATGCCCCACCCGCACCCTCCCCGCTGCGCGGAGAGGGGGACTTCGGCCGCCCGCCTCGCTCTCGCATGACCAACCAGGCACGACGGGCCTTCGTCTCACCTGAGGCGCGGCACGACCGGCCTCGGATGGCGCCGCTCCGCGCCGGGTCCCGGCCGCCGGTATCGCCCTGCGGCGTTGCTCATGGGCAACGGCCGCGGCCCGGATCGCCCTTTCGACGAAGCGCCACGTTGATCCGGCCGGAGGCATTGCCCATACCAGCCTCTCGAGGGTTCGACCGCCAGGAGGCATCCATGCGCCGTTCAGTCAGCGACGCCGGTTCGAAGAACGCGGCCGCGCGCGAGAAGCGCGGGGAAGCGCTCGGCGCCCTCCCCGAATGGGACCTGACCGCGCTCTACGCCGGCATGGACGCGCCCGCCGTCGGCGACGACCTCTACCGGGCCGAGACCGAGGCGCTGGCCTTCGAGAGCGCCTACAAGGGCCGGCTGGAGGAGATGGCGCGGGGCGCCGACGCCTCCGCCGGTCTCGCCGAGGCGGTGACGCGCTTCGAGGCGCTGGAGGACCTGCTCGGCCGCCTCGCCTCCTATGCGGGGCTCGTCTATGCCGGCGACACCACCGATCCGGCGCGGGCGAAGTTCTACGGGGACATCCAGGAGAAGATCACCGCGACCTCGTCGCACCTCCTGTTCTTCACCCTCGAGCTCAACCGCATCGACGACGCCCTGCTCGACCAGGCCATCGGCCGCGAACCGCTGGCCCGCTACCGGCCCTGGCTGGAGGACATCCGCAAGGACAAGCCCTTCCAGCTCGACGACCAGATCGAAAAGCTCTTCCACGAGAAGAACATGACCGGGCGCGCCGCGTGGAACCGTCTGTTCGACGAGACCATGGCGAGCCTGCGCTTCGAGATCGACGGCGAGAAGCTGCCGCTGGAACCGGCGCTGAACCTCCTGCAGGACGCCGACGCGGACAACCGCCGCAAGGCCTCGGAGGCGCTCGCCGCGACCTTCGGCGAGAACCTGCGCACCTTCTCCCTCATCACCAACACCCTCGCCAAGGACAAGGAAATCTCGGACCGCTGGCGCGGCTTCGAGGACGTGGCGGATTCCCGCCACCTCGCCAACCGTGTCGAGCGCGAGGTCGTGGACGCCCTCGTCGCGGCGGTGCGCGAGGCCTATCCCGCCCTCTCCCACCGCTACTACCGGCTGAAGGCCCGCTGGTTCGGCCAGGAGACCCTGCCGCACTGGGACCGCAACGCGCCTCTGCCGAAGGTCGAGCAGCGCACCATCCCCTGGTCGGAGGCGCGCGACACGGTGCTGTCCGCCTATGCCGGCTTCTCGCCCGAGCTGTCGACCATCGCCCGCCGCTTCTTCGACGAGGGCTGGATCGACGCGCCGGTCAGGCCCGGCAAGGCCCCGGGCGCCTTCGCCCATCCGACCGTGCCCTCGGCCCATCCCTTCGTGCTGCTCAACTACCAGGGCAAGCCGCGCGACGTGATGATCCTCGCCCACGAGCTCGGCCACGGCGTCCACCAGGTGCTCGCCGGCCCCAACGGCGCGCTGATGGCGCCGACGCCCTTGACCCTCGCCGAGACGGCCTCGGTCTTCGGCGAGATGCTGACCTTCAAGGCGATCCTGAAAGCCACCACCGATCCCGTCCAGAAGAAGGCGCTCATCGCCTCCAAGGTGGAGGACATGATCAACACGGTGGTGCGCCAGATCGCCTTCTATTCCTTCGAGCGGAAGATCCACACCGCCCGCCGCGACGGCGAACTGACGGCCGACGCCATCTCTGCCGCCTGGATGAGCGTACAGGCCGAGAGCCTCGGTCCCGCCATCGAGCTGAAGCCGGGCTACGAGACCTTCTGGGCCTATATCCCGCACTTCATCCACTCGCCCTTCTACGTCTACGCCTATGCCTTCGGCGACTGCCTGGTGAACTCGCTCTACGCGGTCTACGAGAAGGCCGATGCGGGCTTCGCCGAGCGCTACCTCGCCATGCTCTCGGCCGGCGGCACCAAGCATCACGCCGAACTGCTGGCCCCCTTCGGGCTCGACGCCCGCGACCCCGCCTTCTGGCAGGGCGGCCTCGGCGTCATCGCCCGACTGATCGACGAACTGGAGGCGATGGAAGCCTGATGTCCCACCAGATCGCCGTCGTCACCCGCTTCTACAAGGAGATGTGGGACCACGCGGACAAGAGCCTGATCCCCGGCATCTTCCACCCGGACTTCACCTTCCGGGGATCGCTGGGGCCGGTTTTGGTGGGCCACGAGCAGTTCGCCGGCTATGTCGACTTCGTCACCGGCGCGCTCGGCAGCTACACCAGCGACATCCTCGACCTCGTCGAGCAGGGCGACAAGGTCGCCGGGCGCCTGCGCTTCCACGGCTATCATCGCCAGGAGCTGTTCGGCTTCGCCCCCACCGGCAAGCATGTCGCCTGGGCGGGCGCCCCCTTCTTCACCTTCGAGGGCGACAAGGTGCGCGACCTCTGGGTGCTCGGCGATGTCCACGGCCTGATCGAGCAGTTGAAGGCGAACGCCGGCTGAGGAGCCACCGTGAGACGCTGGCAGCGCCCGCCAGCGTGAGCCCCCTCGAAACCCGGCCCCTGCCGCACTATCTCAGGCTCTCCACCTCTTCCCCGGGAGCCCGCATGCCGCCGCGCGACGACGAAGCCAATCGCCTGACCGGTCGCCTGTCGCGCTATGCCCGCGTCGGCACCAACGTGGCGGGAGCC
>LNFH01000264.1 GCA_001464235.1 Rhizobiales bacterium Ga0077556
GTCGACAGCTTCCACACCAACTCGGTCCTGCATCACGTCTACGACGCCAGCGCGGACAAGTGGGCGGCGCGCAACCACATGCCGACCGCCCGCTCCGGCCACGGCGCCGTGCTCTACCGCGGCAAGATCTTCTGCATGGGCGGCGAGGGCTGGAACCGCGTCTATGGCCAGAACGAGGCCTATGACCCCGTCGCCGACCGCTGGGAGGCCTATGCGCCCATGCTCACCCCGCGCCACGGCATGGGGGCCGTCGCCATCGGCGACGCCATCTACGTCGCCGGCGGCGGGCCGCAGATGGGCGGCGGCGTGAAGAGCGCCATCCACGAGGCCTTCACGCTGGGCTGAGGGGACGGTTGCGGCGGTGCGTCTTGCGACCCCTCGCCGTCACGGAACGCCATGACGGGTGAGGCCGTCAGCGTGAGTGCCCTGCCCGCCGGAAGTGCGTCCTTCGAGGCTCGCTCGCTGCGCTCTCTCGCACCTCAGGATGAGGAGGACGGTGGGTTGCACGGTGGTCGGCTGAGGCGGGACGGCCGTGCTTCGGCAGGCCCGGATGCAACTCTCGTCCCTCCTCATCCTGAGGTGCGAGAGAGCGCAGCGAGCGAGCCTCGAAGGATGCAATTGCTGAATGCAGGGCGCCGTAGGAGCGGCCGCTGTGCAGAACCGATCCGATCCTGCAGCCCGTCCATCGGTCCCGGCGGTAGCATATGCGGCCCCTGGACCCCCTTCCCTCTGCCTTCGGCCTCGCCGGGGGTGACGGTGGAGAGACATTTCGTGGAGGGACACCCTCATCGCGTCATGCCCGGGCTTGGCCCGGGCATCCACGAATTCCGATGAGGCGGTAGTCAAGTCGTGGATGCCCGGCACAAGGCCGGGCATGACGAAGCGGGACGGGCGCGGCCAGACGCCGGGCCTGATCGGCAGCGACGCAGATGAGATCACCGCCCTCATCGCGTCATGCCCGGGCTTTACCCGGGCATCCACGACTTCCTGTCGTCACGCGGAAACTAAAACGAACCCCTGCGCAATCACTTGGGCCCGCTTCCGGAATCGGCCTCTCAGCCCACCACCCACGGGAATCATCGTCTCAACGACCGGAATCGATCTCTCAGCATTCCGCCGCAACCGATTCTCCCGACTCGTCATTCCGGCGAGACGAGCTTCAGCCCGACGATGCCGGCGACGATCAGGCCGATGCAGGCGAGACGCAGCACCTGGGTGCTCTCGCCGAACAGCGCGATGCCGAGGATCACCGTCCCGACCGTGCCGATGCCGGTCCAGATGGCATAGGCGGTGCCGAGCGGCAGCGTCTTCAGGGCGAGGCCGAGAAGGAACAGGCTCACCGCCATGCTGGCGACCGTCAGGGCGGTGGGAACCGGCCGGGTGAAGCCGTCGGTGTACTTGAGGCCGAGCGCCCAGCCGATTTCGAACAGGCCGGCGAGAACGAGATAGATCCAGGCCATGCGGCCCTCCCCTGATGCGGGGTCGTCCCCGGCGCAAACACCACCATGGCGGGGTCGTCCCCGCACCACCGAGATGGGGGCTTCGCGGCGCCGGACAAGGCAAGGCAGCCCTGCCGGAAGCGTTCAGAGCTCGTAGAGGTAGAAGGCCACCGGTTCGTCCTCGACGGGTCCCAGCCGGGTGTAGAGCGCCCGCGCCGGCCGGTTGTCGGATTCGGTCGCGACCCAGGCCTCCTCGCAGCCCCGCGCCCGGCCGATGGCGAAGATGGCCTGCATCAGCCGCCGGCCGATGCCGCGGCGCTGCAGAGCGGGCGTCACGCCGAGATTGTCGATGTAGAGCTCGTCCGGCATGTCCGGGTGGCGGTGGATGACGGCGGCCACCTGCCCCACCACCTCGCCGTCCCGCAGCGCCAGCACCATGAGGTGGTCGGGCGCGTCGAGATAGGCTGCCAGCCGCTCCGGCATCACCGCGCCGTCGAAGACGTCGGCGGCGACGCGCCGGAACAGCGCGCGGTCGGCGGGGCCGACCGGCCGGATCTCGACGTCCTGGTGATGCGCGCGACGACGTCCGCCGCCGTCAGCATCTCGCGCTCGCCGGTGGCGCGCAGCTTCATCTCCACCTTGCCTTCGGCAAGGCCGCGCGGACCGATCATCACCTGATAGGGAATGCCGATGAGGTCGGCGGTGGCGAATTTCGCACCCGGACGGTCGTCGCGGTCGTCGTAGAGCACGTCGACACCCTTGGCAGAGAGCGTGCGGTAGAGCTCCTCGCAGGCCGCGTCGCAGGCGCTGTCGCCCTGCTTGAGGTTCATCACCGAGACGGTGAAAGGCGCAACCGCCGCCGGCCATTTGATGCCGGCCTCGTCGTGGCAGGCCTCGATGATGGCGGCGACGACGCGCGTCGGGCCGATGCCGTAGGAGCCCATGTGCACCGGCACCGGCTTGCCGTCCGGCCCCTGCACCGTCGCGGCCATCGGATCGGAATATTTGGTGCCGAAATAGAAGATGTGACCAACCTCGATGCCGCGCGCCGAGACCCTGGAGGCCTCGGGGATCGCCTCGTAGGCGGCGGCGTCGTGCATCTCGTCGGTGGCGGCGTAGAGCGAGGTCCACTTGGCGACCGTCGCCTTGATCCCGGCGACGTCGTCGAAGTCGGTGTCGGCCGGCGGCACGGCGAAGTCGAGATAGTCCTTGTGGCAATAGACCTGGCTCTCGCCGGTGTCGGCGAGGATGATGAACTCGTGGGAGAGGTCGCCGCCGATCGGGCCGGTGTCGGCGCGCATCGGAATCGACTTCAGGCCGAAGCGCTCGAAGGTCCTGAGATAGGCGACGAACATCTTGTTGTAGGCATGGACCGCCGCGTCCTTGTCCAGGTCGAAGGAATAGGCGTCCTTCATCAGGAACTCGCGCGAGCGCATGGTGCCGAAGCGGGGCCGCACCTCGTCGCGGAACTTCCACTGCAGGTGGTAGAGGTTGAGCGGCAGGTCCTTGTAGCTCTTCACATAGGCCCGGAAGATCTCGGTGATCATCTCCTCGTTGGTCGGGCCGAACAGCATCTCGCGGTCGTGCCGGTCGCGGATGCGCAGCATCTCCTTGCCGTAAGCGTCATAACGCCCGCTCTCGCGCCACAGATCGGCCGACTGGATGGTCGGCATCAGGAGCTCGATGGCGCCCGAGCGGTTCTGCTCCTCGCGGACGATGGCCTGCACCTTGTTCAGGACCCTGAGGCCCAGCGGCAGCCAGGCATAGATGCCGGCGCTCTCCTGCCGCACCATGCCGGCGCGCAGCATCAGGCGGTGGGAGACGATCTCGGCTTCCTTCGGCGTCTCGCGCAGGATCGGCAGGAAGTAGCGGGACAGACGCATCGAAGACCTCGGAGGGCATGGCGGTGGCGGCCGCGCAAGCCAAGGCGCGGGAGGCGGGAATTGACCCTCTTTTGCCGCCGGAAGCAAGCCGGAAGGCCGGAGAAGGCTCGCTTCGGGATGGCGCGACGGCGTCCGGCCGATCGCTGACGGCGCGCTCCGGCGGGGCGACACCCACCAAAAAGGAAAGGCGGGATCATGGATCCCGCCTCCTCTAGGGCATGCTAGTGAAGATCGACGTCGCGGAGTATCGCGCCTGCCGTCTCCTTTTTATATCCCGTGACGATGGCTCTTCCGAACCTTCACCCCGGGGGGTCTTCCTCCCAAGACCTGAGCCATGAGACCTTTCCGCGTTGCTCGCAGGGGCCTCTTTCTTGCAGCAAGGGAAGGCTAGACGACGAAAAATGGTTTGTCACCAACATGGGCAGCCGGTGGCGAAAAAAAGTGCAGAAGAGGCTATCCGGAAGAATACTTATCCACCCTTGCGCTGCGCTGCAGCATACAGGCCTCCGGAAGGCCGGGCGTCGGCGCCCCTCAGCCCACCAGCGCCCGCGGCATGAGCGGGATGTCGTCCAGCGTGATGAACCCGTAGGTGTAGTTCAGCCAGTAGAGCCCGAACACGATCCCCGCCACGATGGTGGTGGCGATGACCTTGTCGCGCATCACCGTCCGCATCGGCGCGCCGGGATCACTGCCCGGCACGACCCGCCCCGCCTCCACCTGCGACTTCACGCCGAAGGGCAGGACCACGAAGAGAACGAGCCACCAGATGATGAAGTAGATGGCGAGCGCGGCCGGGATACTCATGCCTGTTCCAGTTCCACCAGCGTGCCGTTGAAATCCTTCGGGTGGAGGAAGAGCACCGGCTTGTCGTGCGCGCCGATCTTCGGCTCGCCGTCACCGAGAATACGCGCGCCCTGCGCCTTCAGATGATCCCGCGCGGCGATGATGTCGTCCACCTCGTAGCAGACGTGGTGGATGCCGCCGTCGGGGTTCTTGTCGAGGAACTTCGCGATCGGGCTGTCGGCGCCGAGCGGCTCGAGGAACTCGATCTTGGTGTTCGGCAGTTCGACGAAGACGACGGTGACACCGTGGGCCGGCTGGGCCACCGGCGCCGTGACCGTCGCCCCCAGCGTGTCGCGGTAGAGGGCGCTCGCCTTGGCGATGTCCCTGACGGCGATGGCGACGTGATTGAGGCGTCCGATCATGGATGAGGCTCCCTGGCAGGCGGCTCGGGCCTTCGCAGGCCGACACCCGTTCGACTGCCTTATACCGTCACCACCAGCACATGGCACATCGGCTTTTTGCCCCACCTGCCGTTGAGCGTGCCGCGGATGGCGCGGGTGACGCTCTCGGCCACCGCATCGGGATCGCGGCGGCGGGCCTTGGGCAGGCCTTCGACGCAGTCGATGACCGTCTCCTCGACCAGTTCGGCGAGATCCTCGCCCATGGCGTCCTGTTCGGGGACGCCGGCCATGTCCATCTGGATGTCGCCGACGATCTGGCCGCGGTCGTCGAGGGCGATGGCGACCGAGACGATGCCGGCGAAGGACAGGCGCCGCCGCTCGGGAACGACGCGCGCCGCTTCCTCGATGAGCAGCGAGCCGTCCTTGAACAGACGCTGGGCCGGCACGGTGTCGACCACGTCCGGTTCGCCGGGAGCGAGGCGGATGACGTCGCCGTCATTGGCGAGGATGACCTCCTTGACGCCCATGCGCCGCGCCAGCGCCGCGTGCTCGGCCATGTGATAGGCCTCGCCATGGACGGGAATGGCGATCTTCGGTCGCACCCAATTGTACATCTGCTCCATCTCGCCGCGCCGCGGATGGCCGGAGACGTGCACCAGCCCGTCGCGGTCGGTGATGATCTTCACGCCCTGCTTGACGAGGCTGTTGATGATGTTGCCCACCGCCTTTTCGTTGCCGGGAATGGTGCGCGAGGAGAAGACGACCGTGTCGCCGGGCGTCAGCGTCACCTCCGGATGGTCGTCGTTGGCGATGCGGGCGAGCGCCGCGCGCGGCTCGCCCTGGCTGCCGGTGAGCACGGCCACGACCTTGTCGCGCGGCAGGTAGCCGTAGGATTCGGCGCCGACGAAAGGCGGGATGCCGTCGAGCATCCCCTGTTCGCGGGCAATCCCGATGACGCGCTCCATGGCGCGGCCGACGAGCACCACCTGACGGTCGCAGCGCATCGCCGCCTCTGCCACAGACCGGATGCGGCCGGCATTGGAGGCGAAGGTGGTCACCGCGACCCTGCCCTTCGCGGCGCGGATGATCTTCTCGAGTTCGTTCGCCACCTCGCGCTCGGAGGGGGAGATGCCCTCGCGGATGGCGTTGGTGGAATCGCCGATCATGGCCAGCACGCCCTCGTCGCCGAGCGCGCGGAACCGCGCCTCGTCGGTGACGGCGCCGAGCACCGGCGTCGGATCGATCTTCCAGTCGCTGGTGTGGACGACGAGGCCGAGCGGGGTGCGGATGGCCAGCGAGGTGGATTCGGGGATGGAATGCGCCACCGCGATCATCTCGAAGGAGAACGGCCCGACCGTGATGACCTGACCCGGCTGGATGATGTGGATCGGCACCTTCGGCGCGCCGGGCTCGTTGAGGCGCTTGGCCTCCAGCATCGCCGCGGCGAAGGGCGTGAGGTAGATCGGGCAGCCGAGGCGCGGCCAGAGGTCCGCCACCGCGCCGATATGGTCCTCGTGCGCATGGGTGATGACGAGCGCCCTCAGCCGCTTCTTCTCGTCGGCGAGGAAGCGGGGATCGGGCATGATCAGGTCGATGCCCGGCAGGTCGGGACCCGCGAAGGCGACGCCGCAGTCCACCGCCAGCCAGTCCTTCTTCGCCGGTGAGCCGTGGCCGTAGAGCGAGAAGTTCATGCCGATCTCGCCGACGCCGCCCAGCGGGCAGAACACCAGCTCGTCGGCCGTTCCCGCGTTGTTTCGTCTCGCCATGTCAGTGCACCGTGCCGGCCAGCGCGGGAACGACCTCGCCGACGGTGATCATTTCCCGGCCGTCCGGGGTATCGAGAAGCAGGCGTCCCTCGCCGTCGAGGCCGACGAAGACGCCTTCGATGCGCCTGTCGCCGCTCTTGGCCACCATGGGACCGCCGAGATTGTGGGCGCGGGCGAGCCAGCCGGCGCGGATCGCGTTGAAACCCTGGCCGCGCCGCCAGATGGCGAGCGCCGTGACCATGGAACGGCTCAGCGCCGCGAAGACCTGGTCACGGTCGAC
>LNFH01000265.1 GCA_001464235.1 Rhizobiales bacterium Ga0077556
ATGTAGCGGAGCGTGAAGGCCTCCCCCACCATGGTCGGCAGGGTGGGGTTCAGCGGCTTCACGTCCTGGATGAACTGGTTGCGCAGGCCGCGCTTGAACAGCGCCGTGCACAGGGTGGCGGTCGAGACGCCCTTCAGCTTCTCGCGGGTCTCGGTCTTGAGGCTCATGAAAAAAACTCCGCAGCTCAGAAGATCGCCGGCTCGGCCACGGGGCCGCCGAAGCTCTCCTCGAGGAAATCGAAATCGCAGCCCTCGTGGGCCTGCTTGATGTGCTTGGTGAAGATCCAGCCGTAGCCGCGCTCGTAATGAGCCTTCGGCGGCTGCCAGGCGGCCCGGCGGCGGGCGAGTTCCTCGTCCGTGACGCGCATGTTGAGCGTGCGCCCGTCGACGTCGAGATCGACGATGTCGCCGGTCTGCAGCAGCGCCAGCGGCCCGCCGATATGGGCCTCCGGCGAGACGTGCAGGATGCAGGCGCCATAGCTCGTGCCGGACATGCGCGCGTCCGAGATGCGCACCATGTCGCGGATGCCCTGCTTCACCAGCTTCTTCGGGATCGGCAGCATGCCCCATTCCGGCATGCCCGGGCCGCCGTGCGGACCTGCATTGCGCAGGACCAGCACCGTGTCCGCGGTGACGTCGAGGTCGTCGCGGTCGATCGCCGCCTTCATCGAGGGATAGTCGTCGAAGACGAGGGCGGGGCCGCTGTGCTTCAGGAAGCGCGGCTCGCAGGCGCTCGGCTTGATGACGCAGCCGTCGGGCGAGAGATTGCCCTTGAGAACGGCGAGCGCGCCCTCCGCATAGATCGGGTTCTCGACCGTCCGGATGACGTCGTCGTTGTGGACCTCCGCTCCGGCGAGGCTCTCCGACAGCGGGCCACCGGTGACGGTGATGGCGCCGAGGTGCAGGTGGTCGGTGAGCCGCGTCATCAGCGCGGGCAGGCCCCCGGCATAATAGAAGTCCTCCATCAGGTAGGTGTCGCCGCTCGGCCGCACATTGGCGAGGACAGGCACCTTGCGGCTCGCCTTGTCGAAATCGGCGAGGCTGATGTCGACATTGGTGGAGCAGCCCATGGCCATGGCGACCGTGATGCCGTTCTCGAAAGCCTCGCGGGTGAGGATGTCCGTCGGCTTCAGGTCCTCCCAGATCATATCGACGATCCGCCGGCCGGCGGCCGCGCACATGCGTTTGTGGTTGGCGTCGGGGGCAGGGATGGCCGAGGCCCCGGGCAGGGTGATGCCGATGGCCTCGGCGATCGCCGTCATGGTCGAGGCCGTGCCCATGGTCATGCAGACGCCGTAGGAGCGGGCGATGCCACCCTCCACGTCGGTCCAGTCGCGGTCGGAGATGTTGCCGGCGCGCCGCTCGTCCCAGTACTTCCACGCGTCCGAGCCCGAGCCCAGCGTATGGCCCTTCCAATTGCCGCGCAGCATGGGGCCTGCCGGCACGTAGATCATCGGCAGCCCGGCCGAGGTGGCGCCCATCAGCAGGGCGGGCGTGGTCTTGTCGCAGCCGCCCATCAGCACCGCGCCGTCGACGGAATGCGAGCGGATCAGCTCCTCCGCCTCCATGGCGAGCAGGTTGCGGTAGAGCATGGTGGTCGGCTTGACGTTGCTCTCCGACAGGGAGAGCGCCGGCAGTTCGATGGGAAAGCCGCCGGCCTGGAAGATACCGCGCTTCACGTCCTCGACCCGGTCCTTGAAGTGGGCGTGGCAGGGCTGCGCATCCGACCAGGTGTTGAGGATGGCGATCATCGGCTTGCCGACCCAGTCCTCCGGGGCGTAGCCCATCTGCATCCAGCGCGAGCGGTGGCCGAAGGACCGGAGGTCGTCGGGGGCGAACCAGCGGGCGCTGCGGAGGTCCGCAGGGGTCTTGCGGCGGGTCATGGGCATCTCGCGATCGGGCGTTTCGGTGACGGGCCGGCTCTTGGGTGGCCGGGGCGCCCATCCAAGGCCGGGGCGGGCCGGATGGCAAGACTAAGTGCCGGCTGCGACGACGATTTCGCCCGCAGGAACGGGCTTCGACGCACGGAAATCGTTGCTGCGGTGCATCATTTTCAATCGATTTGCATCCCGGGGCCCCGCCAGTGCCTCTCATCATCGCGCTTGCGAAAATCCCGGCCATGGCTAGGCTCCCGCCGCTCGCACCCGGGGTCGCCGCCGGGCACGCCCCCAGGAGGACACATCCATGCGCCGCATCGCCCTCGTCGCCGCAGTCGCACTCACAGCCCTCATGGCTGGCGAGGCCCAGGCGATTCGCATCCTCGGCCACGGCACGGACCAGTGCTCGGTCTGGCTGCGCGTGCGCACCACGCCGCAGGCCGCCGAGTACCGCGAGTGGATGCTCGGCTACCTCTCGGCCTCGGCCTTCCACAAGAACAAGGACATCCTTCGGAACATGACCTACGATCAGGTCCTGTCCCGGGTCACCTCCGAATGCCAGCGCGCGCCGACCAAGCGCCTCGACGACGTGCTCGACGGATTCCTGCGCTGATCAGTCGGGCGGTGCCCCCTTTGGGCGCGCCCCGGCGGGCGTGAGGCACGCCGAGCGGCGTGCAACCGCGCGTTAGCGGTTCGGCAAGGACCACCTGTCAGAGTCGTGGGCATATTGTATCTGCCCACTGGCTTTATTCATGGTTTTCCGCCCCATCCTTGCCGTTCTGCGTCGGCTGCGCCGTGAGGCGGGGGGCAGCATTGCCATCACCTTCGCCATCTGCCTCGTCGCGATCTTCGGTTTCATCGGCCTCGCGGTCGACTATTCCCGCGGCGCCCGCATCCAGGCCAAGCTCCAGTCAGCCCTCGACGCGGCGGCCGTCTCCGCCTCCTCCCGCGCCTCCGGCAAGACCACCGACCAGATCAGAGCCGATGCGCTGGCCTTCTTCGCGTCCCAGTTCCAGGAGGCTGGCGTGCCGACGCCGAGCGTCGTCGCGACGGTGACCACGTCCACCCTGGAGCTGAAGGCGACCCTCGACCTGCCGGCCCATTTCCTGCCCGTCGTCGGCATCAATTCGGTGGCGGTGGCGGCCTCGTCGAAGACGGCCTGGGGCATCACCCGCCTCAGGGTGGCCATCGCGCTCGACAATACCGGCTCGATGTCGAGCGCCGGCAAGATGGCGGCACTGAAGACGGCGACGCTGAGCCTCCTCACCCAGTTGCAGGACAATGCCAAGAACGACGGCGACGTGCTCGTGTCCCTCGTCCCCTTCGCCAAGGTGGTCAACGTCGGCACGTCCTACCGCAACGCCACCTGGCTCCGCCTGTCCGACGCGACGGTCTGCTCGTGGATCTTCTGCTCGACGAGCTGGAGCGGGGCCGTCCAGGATCGCGACAGGAACAACGACATCTCAAACGCGACGCCGACCGGCTCCTCGACCTATTTTCCGGCGATGAACGAGAACTACACCGGCGGGACGCCCGTAGCGATCCAGCCGCTGAGCTCCAACTGGGGGCAACTGCGCTCCACGGTGGCGCAGATGAGCCCGGCGGGAAACACCAATCAGGTCATCGGCCTCGCCTGGGCCTGGCAGACGCTGACACAGGGACTGCCGATGAACGCGCCGGCGGAAGACCCGAAATACACCTACAAGAAGGTCATCATCCTGATCTCCGACGGCCTGAACACCGAGAGCCGCCATTCCGACCGTCAGACCGAGATCGACGCGCGCCAGGCCCTGCTCTGCACCGCCGTCAAGGCGGCCGGGATCACGCTCTACACCATCCAGGTGAACACGGGCGGCGACCCGACGTCGACGGTGATGCGGAACTGCGCCAGCACGACCGACAAGTTCACGCTGATGACCAATCCGACCCAGCTCCTCACCACCCTCAGCGACATCGGCGGTCAGCTCACCCGCCTGCGCCTCACCAACTGATCGCTGCCGACGCGCGAAAGGCCCCGGAGCGACCCGGGGCCTTCCTCGTCCGGGGGCGGGGTGTCAGCGGCGGGCGAAGCGTCCGCCGAAGTGCCCCCTGCCGCCCATCGCGAAGCCGGGGCGCGGGCCGGGCCGTCCCATGAAGGGGCCGGGACGGGGACCGGGGCGGCCGATGAACGGGCCGGGGCGGGGGGCCGGGCGGCCGATGAACGGGCCGGGGCGGGGACCGGGGCGGCCGATGAACGGGCCGGGGCGCAGCGGACGGACCTGGCGGCAGGCCGGGTGGGCCGGATTGCGGCCGCAGAGGCTGCCGAGCGGACCGGGGGTCGCGCCGGGCGGCAGGCGGACACCGCCGACCACGTGGCCGGGACGGCGGCAGCCCGGGGCGAAGGGGTTGGTCGCGCAGATCGGGCGGCACCAGGACGGGCGGATGCCGGTCGAGCAGGACGGCGGCAGGCCGACATGGCCGGGCCGGCAGCCCGGAGCCCAGGGCCGGTGGCGGCAGCGGTCGATCAGCACGACGCCGCCGGGGATGAAGGCGGTGCCGCCGCCGATGTATCCCGGGCCGGGGCCGTAGTCCGGGCCGCCGTAGGACATGGCCGGAGCGACGGGGGCCATGGGCGGCGCGATCCGCGCGGCCGGCGCGGGCGGCGCCGCCTGGCGGCAGCCGCTGTTGAACGAGGCCTGGTCCTGCGTCTGCCAGCCCTCGCGCGGCGGCTGGTTGCCGTGCTGCTCGGGGAGCATCGGCGCCCAGCTCACCTGGTGCGGCTCGGCGCGCCAGACGACCCAGCCGGGGCCGAAATTGGCGTCCGCCGCCCAGATCCAGCCGTGCTGGGGATCATTGGCCCAGCGGCCGTGGCGATGGACGATGGCGCCCCACGGCGTCGGGTCGGCGAAGACCCAGGTGCGCTGTTCGCGGTCGAACTGCCAGTGGCAGCGCGGATAGGGCGACCAGCCCGGCATGGCGATCTGCTCGGACGGCTTCCACACCTCGCCGTAGAGCGGGTGGGTCTCGAAGCTGCCGAACTGCCGCAGCGTCTCGCGGAAGGCGTCCATCGGGCTCGGAGCCTGCTGCAGGATGGCGGCGCCGGGCATGCCGCCCATGCCCGGTTCGGGCGGCGGCGGCGGGGCGCCGGTGGCGAAGGCTTGGCTGATCGACAGGCCGGCGGCGAACGCCAGCGAGGACACGACGGATGCAATGCGGCGACGGGATGTCCGGGTCATTGTAGCTCTCCTCGCAGGCGCCGATCGCGCTCACTCCGTCAGTGGTGGAGAGCGTGCAAAAGGTTCACGCGCCGGGGCAGTTCGGTCGCACCCCCGGTTTCCCGATAGGTCTTTGACCCCACGGCTTCTTCCGCTACACACGCTGCATGTGGCTGAACCAGCGAACCGTCGACGCGATCCGACTGATGGCCGAGCTCTCCGCACGCTGGCCCCACGCGGTCAAGGCGGCAGAGCTCGCCGCCATCACCGGCATCACCTTCCTCAACGTGCAGAAGACGGCGCATGCCCTGTCGCGGGCGGGCCTGCTCGAGGCCGAGCGCGGGCGCTACGGCGGGCTGAGGCTGGTGCGCGCCGCCGACGAGATGAAGGTGGCGGAAATCGTCCGCGCCTTCGAGCCGGCGGACTGCCCGGTCAACTTCCTCGCCGCCGACCAGTCCCGCGATCCCGTGTCGACGCTGATGTTCCGCGCCCATCGCGGCTTCTTCCAGCCGCTGGAGGAGACGACCCTGGCCGACATCGAGCCGCGGGCGATCTCCCGCAAGGCCGATCAGGCGGCGCCGCGTTCGAGCCGCATCCCCGCATAGTGCTGCGGCAGGACCACCGGCAGGCCGCCCTCGGCCTCCCGGCAGAGGTCGACGCCGAACACGTCCCTGACGCGCTCGCGCGTGATCACAGTCGCCGGCTCGCCGAGGGCGTGGAGCCGTCCGGCGCTCATGACCAGGATCCGGTCGGCGAAGGTCGCGGCGAGGTTGAGGTCGTGCAGCACGGCGATGACCGCGACGCCCTCGCGCGCGAGGCGCGCGGCGCTCTCCATCAGCGCGATCTGGTGCGACAGGTCGAGATTGGCCACGGGCTCGTCGAGGAACAGCACCTGCCGGTCGGTATTGGTCCGCCCCGCCTTGAGCTGGGCGAAGGTGCGGGCGAACTGCACGCGCTGCTGCTCGCCGCCCGACAGGGTCTGGTAGGAGCGGCCGGCGAGATGGCCGATGTCGGCTGCCGCCAGGGCTTCTGCGATGATGCGCTCGCGCGCCGTGCGGGCCAGCGCCCGCCCGACGCTGTCGATGCCGATTCGCACCACCTCGGCGACGGTGAAGGGGAAGGCGAGGCGGCTCGCTTGCGCCATCACCGCGCGCTGCGAGGCGAGCTTCCAGGCGGGAATGGTGGCGAGCGCCTCGCCGTCGAGCCGGATCTGGCCGCTGGTGGGCGTCACCTCGCCGGTCAGGAGCTTCATGAGGGTGGTCTTGCCGGCGCCGTTCGGGCCGACGACCACCAGCACCTCGCCGCTCGCGAGCGCCAGCGACACGCCGTCCACCGGCCTGTGGCGCCCGTAGGTGACGCCGACCGCGTCGGCTTCGAGGAGCGTCGTCATGCGTCGAGGGTCCGGTCGCGGCGCAGCAGCAGCCACAGGAAGAACGGGGCGCCGATGGCGGCGGTGAGGATGCCGATCGGCAGCTCCGCCGGGGCGACCAGCGTGCGGGCGAGGAGATCGGCGCCGGTGAGGAGGATCGCCCCGAGCAGGGCTGCGAGCGGCAGCAGCACACGGTGATCCGGCCCGAAGAGGAGCCGCAGCAGATGCGGCACCACGATGCCGACGAAGCCGATAACGCCGGCGGAGGCGACGCTCGCACCCACCGCCACCGCCACCATCAGGATGGCGGCGCGCTTCAGCGCCTGGACGGGGATACCGAGGTGAAAGGCCTCGGCCTCGCCGAGCAGCAGCGCGTTGAGGCCGCGCGCCAGGAACGGCACGGCGAGGAGCACCGGCAGGATCAGCGGCGTCACCGTCGCGACCTTGGTCCAGCTCGCCCCCGAGAGCGAGCCGAGCGACCAGAAGGTGAGGTCGCGCAGCTGCCGGTCGTCGCTGACGAAGGCGAGGAGGCCGGTCAGCGCGCCGGCGAAGGCGCCGAGGGCGACGCCCGCCAGCAGCATGATGGCGACCGAGGTGCGCCCGTGCCGGGTGGCGATGGCGTAGAGGATGAGGGTGGAGGCGAGGCCCCCGAGGAAGGCGCCGAAGGGCAGCAGCACGAAGGGCAATTGCGCCGCCACTGTGCCGAAGATGCGGTCGCCGAGGACGATGGTGAAGCCCGCCGCCAGCGCCGCGCCGGAGGAGACGCCGACGAGGCCCGGATCGGCGAGCGGATTGCGGAAGAGGCCCTGCATCAGCGCGCCGGAGACCGCCAGCGCCGCCCCGATCAGGGAGCCGAGGACGAGCCGCGGCACCCGGATCGACAGGATGATGAGCGCGTCACGGCCGGCCAGCGCCTCGCGGTCGCCGGTCGCCCATGCAGTCACCACCCGCACGACGTCGGCCGGCGCGATCTTCACCGCGCCGCTGCCCAGCGACACCACCGCCAGCAAGGCCAGGACCACGGCGAGCAGGGCCGCGCCGATGGTGAGCCGCCGCCGCCGCGAGGCGAAGAGCCCGGCGATGGACGGCGCTTCCGCGGCGATGGTCATGGCCGCGGGCCCGCATAGACGGCGGCCATCAGGTCGCGGGCGGCATCGGGCGTGCGGGGGCCGAAGCCGAGGAGGTACAGCCCGTCCATGGCGACGAGCGAGCGGGTGCGGGCGGCGGGCGTGGCCGACAGCGCCGGCTGGCCGAACACCTGGTCGGCCGAGGCCGCGTGCTCGTTGTGCCTCATCATCAGGACCACGTCGGGCGCCGCGGCGATCAGTCCCTCGTCGGTCAGCGGCTTGTAGCCCTCCACCGTGTCGGCGGCGTTGACCGCGCCGGCGAGGCGGATGATGGCGTCGGCACTGCTGCGGGCGCCGCCCACCATGACGCGGCCGTTCTGCAGCGACAGCACGAAGAGCACGCGCTTGCGGGCGGCGAGGGCGTCGCGTTGCTGCTTCAGCGCGGCAAAACCCGCCTCCACCTTGCCGGCCAGCGCTTCGGCCGCATCGGCGGCCCCGGCGAAGCGGCCGATGGCGCGGATGCGTGCCGCGACCCCGGCCTCGGACGTGTCCTCGGAGATCCGCTCGACCCTGACGCCCGCCTCGGCGATGAGCTTGACCGTGTCGGGCGGCCCGGCGCCCTCGACGGCCAGCAGGTCGGTCGGGCGCAGCGACAGGACGCCTTCGGCGGACAGCGCGCGGACATAGCCGACGCCGGCCTTCTCGCGCATGGCCTCGGCCGGGTACAGGCTCGTCGAATCGACGCCGACCAGCAGGTCCTGCCGTCCGAGCGCATAGAGGATCTCGGTGATGACGCCGCCCGCGGCGACGATGCGCCGCTCGGCGCCGCGGGAGGGCAGGGCGCCGAGGGCGAGGACCGCCGGCGCGGCCAGGATCGCGCGCCGTGACGGCTGCGGAAGGGTGAGGCGGCTCATTTGGTCAGGATCAGCTTGTCGTTGGCGGTGACGCGCAGGCGGTAGCGTTCCCCCTTGTGGAGGATGACGGCCTCGCGACCTGCACCGATGATCGATCCGACCTCCACCACCGGAACCGTGGTGGCGCCGTCGGCCGCGGCGAGCAGGGTCTGCCGATCGCCGGAGGGATAGGTGGGGGGAGAGGAGATCATGGCACCGGCCTAGTTTAGAATGAGAACAATCAGTGCGAACTCTCTGGAAACATTAAAAACTGCTTCTCTGTCGCTGATTGTTGACATTGATAGTCAGGTTAATTAGGCATCGTCAACAGCGCCGAGACCGGGCCCACCCGGCCGGCCGCATGCCAGCCAGCCGGACGCCGACGCGTCGAGCCAGCCAGCCGCCAGAAACAAAAAATTTCAGTCAGGCTCGCGGTCTCGAACATGTACCTCCGTCACGGTCGTCAGGCGCTCATGGCGTCAGTTTCCATCCTGGTCCTGGGCGCCGGCCCCGTCCTCGCGCAGAGCGAGAGCCGTCCCGCCGACGGCCGCACCCCCTCGGCACAGGACGAGATCACGGTCTCGGCCGAGCGCACGCCCTCGACGGTCTACAATTCGCCGGGCACCGTCACGGTCATCAACGCGCAGCAGATCGACCAGAACCTCGTCCAGGGCCCTCGCGACATCGTCCGCACCGAACCCGGCCTCGCGGTCAGCAATTCGCCGACCCGGGTCGGCGCCGGGTCCTTCTTCATCCGCGGCATCGGCGACAACCGCGTCCGGCTCGAGATCGACGGATTGCGCGTGCCCGACTATCCCGGCTCCAATGTCGGTCCGGGCCTCTACACCCGCGACATCATCGACTATGACAGCCTGAAGGCCGTCGAGGTCATCCGGGGCCCGGCCTCGGCCCTCTACGGCTCCGACGCCATCGGCGGCGTCGTCACCTTCGTCACCAAGGACCCGGGCGACTACCTGCGCGAGGTCGGCCGCGACTGGTATGCCGGCACGAAGCTGTCTTTCGACAGCGTCAACCGCTCCTTCGCCCACACCTACACGGGCGCCGCCCGCCGCGGTCCCTTCGAATTCCTGCTCCAGTACACCCGCCGGGACGGCACCGAGACGCAGATCAACTCGGCCACCCGGCGCGCCAATCCGCAGACCTTCCAGTCCAACAACATCCTCGCCAAGCTCGTCTACGAGACGCCCGACTCGGGCCGCTGGCGCCTGACGGGTGAGGCGACCTGGCGCGGTGTTGCGACCAACATCGTGTCGGCGCGCACCGCGACCATCACCGATCAGATCGCCCACGACACCAACAAGCGTTTCCGCCTCAGCCTCGACTGGACGCAGCAGCTCTCCTGGGTCATCGCCGACGAGATCAAGCTCGCCGCCTACGCCACCGACTTCGACCGCCAGGAGCATCTCGACGAGTTCCGCCGTACCGGCGTCGTCGCCCCCGCGGCGGCCAACCGCCTGCGCACCTCCGACTTCGACTATCGGCAGCAGATTTTCGGCGCCAGCGCCCAGTTCGCCGCCCAGCGCCAGTGGGGCGGCTGGGAGCATCGCTTCATCTACGGTGCGACCGTCGACTTCACGATGACCTCGCGGCCGCGCAACCGGACGGAGACCAATCTCGTCACCGGCCTTCCCATCGCGGGGGCCATCGGCGGCGAAACCTTCCCGAACAAGAACTTCCCCGACACCCACACGACGCAGGCCGCCTTCTATATCCAGGACGTCATGCAGTGGGGGGCGCTGCGGATCATTCCGGCCGTGCGCTTCGATTACTACCACCTGACGCCGAAGCCCGATGCGGCCTTCTACAATTCGAACCCCGGCTTCGCGATCGGCAACGTCTCGGCCTTCGCCGTCTCGCCGAAGCTCGGCGCCACCTATGACCTGACCGAGAATTTCCGCGTCTTCGGCCAGTATGCCCGCGGCTTCCGCGCGCCGCCCTACGACAACGCCAACTTCGCCTATCGCAACGCCTCGCAGTTCTACGAGATCCTGCCGAACTTCGGCCTGCGGCCGGAGACCGTGGACAGCTTCGAGGCCGGCCTGCGCGGCCGCTTCGCCAACGGCTCGTCCTTCCAGGTCTCGGGCTTCTACAACCTCTACAAGGATTTCATCGACACGGTGACGGTCTGCGCCCCGCCGACCTGTGCCCTCCAGACCTTCCAGTACCAGAACGTCTCCTCGGTCCGGATCTGGGGCTTCGAGGCCCGCGGCGAATATCGCCTGACCCCCGAATGGTCGTTCCACGCGGCTCTCGCCTATGCCAACGGCACCAACCAGAACACCGGCGCGGCGCTCGACTCGGTCGATCCGCTCACCGGCGTCGCCTCGGTCCGCTACACCAGCCCGCACAACTGGCAGCTGGAGGCGCGCATGAAGGCGGCCCTCGCCAAGACGCGCGTCAGCGCCGCCAACATCTACCAGCCCGGCGGCTACGCGACCTTCGATCTCCTCGGCTCCTACGAGATCAACAAGAACGTCACCCTCAGGGCCGGCATCTTCAACATCTTCAACACGAGCTACTTCAACGCCATCGACGTGGCGGGGCTGACCACCACCAACACCAACCTCGAACTGTTCCGCGCGCCCGGCCGCTCCGTCTCGGCCAGCCTGTCGGCGAAGTTCTGAGGCTGAGATGGCGGGCCGCTCGACAGCGCGCAGGACGGAAACGGGCCGGAGTCATCCGGCCCGCCCGTCGGGGCGGGGTGCGTCGGAGCCTGTTTTTGCGGGCCTGCGCGCGGGGCTGCCGGATGCAGGCTTGCCCCCCGCCATCGTGACGCTCGCGCTTCCCGCCGTCCGCGGTGAGCCGGCGACCGCCGCGGCACCGGAGGTCGTCGTCGCGCCTGCACCTGCGGCGACGGCGTCGGTGCCCGACGTGGTCGTCGTGCGGGACCCGGCTCCGGAGGAAGTGGCGGCCCCCCTGCCGGTCGTCGAGACAGACCTCTCGGCACGGGGATGCCCTCATCCCTTCGCCGCCCGCGTGTCGCTGTCCCTCGCCGCGTCCATGCTGCTTCATGCCGGCGCGGCTGCCGCCTTCGTCTGGCTGAGCTGGACTGCGCCGCCGCCGATCTCGGCTGGCGAGGAAGGCATTCCGGTCGAACTCGTCGTCGCCGCCGACACCGGCTCTGCCTCGCAGCAGGAGGCGGCGAGCGGCCGCCACGAGAGCCAGACCCCTTCCACCGACAGCCAGGCCGTCCAGAAGGTCGAGGCGCCGCCCGCCGAGACGCCGGCCGAGCCCGCCGCGGCGGAGCCGGTGGAGACCGCCACTGACGAGCCGCCGGTCGCCCATCCGGATCCGGTGACCACGGCCGAGCGCATTCTCGACCAGCTGCCGCCGCCGCCCATGCCGGACACCCTGCCGATTCTCGACAGGCCCGCCGAGCCCCTCCTCGCCGAGATGCCCCCGCCGCCGGCGCCCGTCGCCGCGGCCGAGCCGCCGCAGCCCGTCGCCCCCGCCGAGACGGCGCAGAAGGCCGAAACTCCGGAGCCCACCGAAGTGCAGGCCGCCGTCGCGCCGCCGGCCGTCGAGCCACCGCCGGCTCCCACCGTTCAGCCGCCTCCGCCGGTCGTCACGCCGCCGGTGCCGCGGGCGGAGCAGCCCCGACGCGAGGCGACGCGTCCGCCGCCCACCCGCCGCGAGGCGCCCACCACCCGCGAGCGCCGCCGCCCGACCCGCGAGGTTGCCGCCGTGCCGCAGCGCGAACGCCCGAGCCGCGCCGCGCGTCAGGCCGAAGCCCGCGCCAGCGTCGCCGAGCGCGGCGAGGGGGCCGGCCAGCGCAACCGCCAGGAGTCGAACGCCACCGGCTCGACCGGCGCCTCCACGGTCGCCGCGGTCGCCGCCTGGCGCCAGCGCGTCCTCGCCCATCTCGCGCGCCACAAGGTCTATCCGGAGCAGGCGCGCGATCGAGGCATCCGCGGGCGCACCGGCATCGCCTTCACCCTGACGGCGAACGGATCGGTCGCGTCCGTCTCGATCGCCTCGTCCTCGGGGGCTCCCATTCTCGATCAGGCGACGCTCGCCATGGTGCGTCGCGCCCAGCCCTTCCCGCCGAACCCGGCCGGAGGTTCCGCCAGCTTCACGGCGGGAATAAACTACAGTCTGTATTGATGCCAGCCAGTCCGCGGGACGAGCCAGAAGGAAGACTTCCCATGTATATCGCCATGAACCGCTTCAAGGTCATCAAGGGCGCCGAGGCCGATTTCGAGACGATCTGGCGCACCCGCCAGTCCTATCTCAACGAACTCGAGGGCTTCGTCGAATTCGCCCTGCTCAAGGGCCCGGAGCGCGAGGACCACACGCTCTACGCCTCGCACACCGTGTGGGACACCAAGGCGAACTTCGAGGCCTGGACCAAGTCGGAGCAGTTCCGCAAGTCGCACGCCCGCGCCGGCATGGCCGATGCGAAGCCGACCTCCATGGGCCATCCCGAGTTCGAGGGCTTCGAGGCGGTGCTGGTCGACGACAACCGCGGCAAGCCCTCCCTGGCCGCCGAGTAAGCGCCATGACGGCTCAGATGTCTGCGGAAATCCCCGCCGCGGCCGACCGGCTGGCGGCGGCCCGATCGAGGCGGTGGCGCGCGAGCACGGCGTGCCGCCCCGCGACGTCCTGGCCATGCTGCCGCCGGGCGAGAACGTCGCGGCGCCCGCCGAGGCCTTCGAGGCGATCTGGACCGACGTGACGGACTGGGGCGAGATCCTCTTCATCGTCAACACGCCGGACATCGTGCTGGAATGCCACGGAGCGCTGGTTCCCGGCACCGCCGGCCACGGCTGGTTCAACGTGCACGGCGACAGCCCGATCGGCGGCCACATCAAGGCGTCGAACTGCAGCGAGATCTGCTTCGTGGACCGCGTGTTCCACGGCCGCCGCTCGCTGTCGATCCAGTTCTACAACGCCGCCGGCGAGGCCATGTTCAAGATCTTCGTCCGCCGCGACAAGGAGCGGGCGCTGCTGCCCGACCAGATCGTCAAGTTCGAGGCGCTGAGGGCGAAATACGCCTGAGGCCCGCACGGGGTCGGAAAGACGAAGGGCGCGGCCTCGGCTGCGCCCTTTGTTGTTTCGCGGGAGTCGCTTCGAGACGGTCACCCCACCCCGATCTCGCTGATGCTCGATCGACCCTCCCCCTCCAGGGGAGGGTGATGCAACGCGGGCGGTTCGAGGCTCGCCTCGCGCGCTTCATCGACCTTGCTGCCAGACACCCCCTTCCTCATCCTGAGGTGCGAGCGACAGCGAGCCTCGAAGGACGCACTTGCGTGGTGCCGGGCATCATGCCCGGGACGAACCAGGGGCATGACGGCGGGGCGGGCCTCCGACGGCTCAGAAGTTCACCTTGTCGCCGCCCTTCAGGCCGAGGATCTCGCGGGCATCGTCCGGCGTCGCGATCTCGAGGCCCATGCCCTCGATGATCTGGCGCACCTTGGTCTTGCCCGGGCCGATCCACAGCGAATCCTCGAGGCCGACGCGCACGTTGCCGCCCATGGCGAGCGACATCGCGGCGATCGGCATCTGGTTCCGGCCGGCGCCCAGCACCGACCACTGGTACTCGTCGCCGAAGAGGCGGTCGGCCGTGCGCTTCATCATCACCACATCCTCGTAGTGGCCGCCGATGCCGCCGAGGATGCCGAAGACCGACTGGATGAAGAAGGGCGGCTTGATGATGCCGCGGTCGGCGAAGTGGCGCAGGGTGTAGAGGTGGCCGATGTCGTAGCACTCCACCTCGAAGCGGGTGCCGTTGTTGGCGCAGGTTGTGAGGATGTATTCGATGTCGGCCAGCGTGTTCTTGAACATGCCGGCGCGCGAGCCTTCCAGATAGGGCTTCTCCCAGTCGTATTTGAACTCCTTGTAGCGGTCGAGCATGGGGTAGAGGCCGAAGTTCATCGTGCCCATGTTGAGGCTCGCCACCTCAGGCGCGTAGTGGGCGGCCGGCTTGACGCGCTCCTCCACGGTCATGGTCTGCGAGCCGCCGCTGGTGATGTTGATGGCGACGTTGGAGCGCTGCTTGATCACCTTCAGGAACGGGGCATAGGCCTCGATCGACTGGTCGGGCCGCCCGTCCTTGGGGTCGCGCGCGTGCAGGTGGACGATCGCCGCCCCCGCTTCCGCCGCCGCGATGGCATTGTCGGCGATCTCCTGCGCCGTGATCGGCAGGTGCTCCGACATGGTCGGCGTATGGATGGAGCCGGTGATGGCGCAGGTGATGATGACTTTCTTCGACTTCGCCATGAGAGGCTCCTTCGTCGGACTGCGGATGGGATGAGATCAGGCCGGCTTCTTCTTCGCGCCGCGCTTGTGCGCCTTCAAGGCCGCCAATCGGCCGTCGCGCCATTTGGACAGGCGGGCTATGCGTTCGGGGGACTGCTCGCCCGGCCACTCCGCCATGATCGCGGCCTCGTTCCCGGCCGTGAAGACCTTGCGGCCGGTCAGGCGGGTGAGGCTCGGCCCGTAGCGCCGGTTGTAGTCGGGAATGCCGCCGGGCGCGTTGAGCTCGATGGTCTCGAAGGGGCCCATGAAGGACCAGCGCAGGCCGAGCCCGTCGCGGATGGTCTTGTCGAGGTCCTCGGGCGAGACGACGCCCGATCCCACGAGGTCGAAGGCCTCCGCCATCAGCACCGCCTGCAGGCGGTTGAGCACGAAGCCGTCGATCTCCTTCTTCACGGTGACCGCCACCTGGCCGACCTTCTCGTAGATGGCGCGGGCCTTCTCCACCACCTTGGGGTCGGTCCAGGGCGCCGGGCAGAGCTCGACGATGGGCACGAGGTGAGGGGGGTTCACCGGATGGGCGACGAGCACGCGCGAGCGGTGCTTGAGGTCCTTCGCCCAGAGCGAGGAGAACAGGAAGGAGGTGGAGGAGACGACGATGGCCGAGGGCGGGGCGAGGGCGTCGATCTCGGTGTGGATGGCGATCTTCGCCTCCACCGTCTCCGGGCCGTTCTCCTGCACGAAGGCGCAGCCCTTGAGCGCCTCGGCGAGGGTCTTGCAGGCGACGAGGTTCTTCGCCGAGCCCTTCGGATCCTTCACGAGGTCGAGGTCGGCGAGCTCCTTGAGGTTCTTCGCGATATGGGCTTTCGCGGCCTCGGCGACGCCGGGGACCGGGTCGTAGAGAGCGGTGGTCCAGCCGTGGCTGCAGAAGACCGTGGCCCAGGCCCGGCCGATCAGGCCCGATCCGACGATGGCGATGGTGGGCATGTCAGGAACCTCGTGTCGTGTCTGCCGTCAGGTGCCAAACGCTTGGATTCGCGTGAGCGTCGGCGGATGGGGCGCTTTCCCCTCCCCCCGCTTGCGGAGGGGAGGGGTCAGGGATGGAAGCGGCACGCCTCAGGCAGGCTGCCAAGATGGTCTCGACAGCGCCGTCGAGGCTTTCCGCAATGTGCGCATTGCTCACGCGGACGATCTCATAACCGCGCGATCTGAGGTCGGCGTCACGCCCCTGATCACTCCGCGCCTGCTCGCCATATCCGTGGTGATCACCGTCGATCTCAACGACCAACTTCAGTCCATGGCAGGCGAAGTCGACGATATACGGCCCGACGGGCGCCTGGCGCCGCGGATGGAAGCCGGGAATGTCGAACTGCCGGATGGCGTTCCAGATCAGCCGTTCCTGAAACGTCGCGTCCCGCCTCAGGCGGCGGGCGATGGGAACGCGGCGATCGCGGCGTTTGTCCATCGCGGCCCCCCACCCCTGACCCCTCCCCTCCGCAAGCGGGGGGAGGGGAATTGAGCCATTCCCCAACAAGGAGAGCAAGGGCTGCGGGACGTTGACGCTCGGGCGCTGTTCCCCTCCCGCCCGCTTGGCGAGCGGGGAGGGGTCAGGGGTGGGGGGCAGGAACCCGAATGCCCATGCCGGCCGCGTGCACCCCCTCACAGCCACAACACCTTGCGCCGCAACTCCTGGTCCTCGCGCAGGTCCTTCGACGCGCCGTGCCAGGTGACCGCGCCGCGCTCCAGCGCCACGGTCCGGTCGGAGAGCGCCAGGGCGAGGTCGAGATGGTGGTCGACGATGATGATCGACACTTCGTGGCGCAGCTTGTCGAAGGCTTCGAAGAGCTCCTCGGTGATCGCGGGCGACAGGCCCTCGAAGGGCTCGTCCAGCAGCAGCAGCCGCGTGTCGCCGACGAGGGCGCGGGCCACCGCCACCATCTGCTGCTCGCCGCCCGACAGGAAGTCGGCGGACGTCGTCCAGCGCTCCTTCAGCCGCGGGAAGAAGGCGAGCACCCGGTCCTCGTCCCAGTGGCGGCCGGCCCCCGTCAGGCGCTTCAGGCGGCCGAGCATCAGGTTGTCCTTCACCGAGAGCCCGGCGAAGAGGCCGCGGCCCTGCGGCACGTAGCCGACGCCGAGGCGTGCCACCTTGTCGGCGGGAAGCCCCGAGAGCACGTCGCCGGCCAGCGTCACCGTGCCGGATGCGGGCGGAGCGATGCCGGTGATGGTCTTCAGCACCGTCGACTTGCCGGCGCCGTTGCGCCCCAGCAGCGCGACGATCTCGCCGCCCTTCACGTCGAAGGTGACGTCGTTGAGGATGTGGCTCTTGCCGTAGAAGGTGTTGACCCTGTCGAGGGTCAGGAGCGTTTCGGCGGTCGCCGCCGAGGTGCGCTCCTTCGCCGCCACCGCATGGGCGCCCGAGCCGAGATAGACCGCCTGCACGCGCTCCGACGACCGGGCCTCCTCCACCGTGCCGTCCACCAGAACCTCGCCGTCGTTCATCACCGTGACGTGGTCGGCGATCTGGAAGACGCGGTCGATGTCGTGCTCGACCAGCAGCACGGGGATGTCGCCGGAGATCGTCTTGATGATGTCGCCGACGCGCTTGCGCTCGGCCGCGGCGAGGCCGGCCAGCGGCTCGTCGAGCAGGAGGATGCGCGGCCGCATCGCCAGCGCCAGCGCCATGTCGACGAGGCGCTGGCCGCCATAGGAGAGCGAGCCCGCCTCCGCCTGTTCGATGCCGCCGAGGCCGAGATAGCGGATGAGCGTGGCGGTATCGCCCTGAAGACCGGGCAGGGTGCCGGCCTCCGCCCAGACGCCGAAACGGCCGGGATGGCGCGCCTGCACGGCCAGGCGCACGTTCTCCTCGATGGTGAGGCCCGGAAACAGGTTGGTGATCTGGAAGGAGCGGCCGACGCCCGCCTGCGTGATCGCCTGGGGTGAGAGGCCGCCGACCTCGCCACCGTCGAGCCGGACCGTGCCGCGATCCGGCGGGAACATGCCGGAGAGGAGGTTGAAGGCGGTGGTCTTTCCCGCTCCGTTCGGTCCGATCAGGGCATGCAGCGTGCGGTCCTTCACCGTGAAGCTGATGCCGCGCACAGCCTTGATGCCGCCGAAGCTCTTGGCGATGTCGTCCACCACCAGCACGGCGCCGTCGCCCTGCCGGCCCTCGCGCACGAACTGCGGCGGCACGGGGCCGACCGCCTCGACGCGCCGGGCCGCCATGGCGGCGTCTGTCTCGATGCGCTTGCGGAAAGGCGCCAGCACCCGTTCGGCGACGCCGATGAGCCCGGTGGGCGAGAAGACGATGAAGCCGACGAAGAGGAGGCCGAAGGCCAGCAGCCAGCTCGATGTGAACAGCGAGAGGTATTCGCGGAACAGCATGAAGAACAGCGCACCGAGCGCCGGCCCCATGAAGGAGCGCATGCCGCCGATCACGACCATGGCGAGGAGTTCGCCCGAGAACTGGATGGCGATCGGGTCGGCGGAGGTGAAGCGGTGGTGGAAGGCCGAGAGCACGCCGGCAAAGCCCGTCAGCGTCGCCGACATGGTGAAGGCGATCAGCTTGTAGCGGTCGGTGTCGTAGCCGACGAAGCGGGCGCGCACCTCGTTCTCGCGCACCGCCACCAGCACGCTGCCGACGGGTGAGCGGTGGAAGCGCTGGAGCAGGAAGACGACGGCGAAGCCGACGGCGGCGACAAGGGCGTAGAAGGCCCAGGGATTGTTGAGGTCGGCGATGCCCCAGTGGGGCCGGGTGACGCCGCCGAGGCCGTTCTCGCCTCCGGTGAGGTCGGTCCAGCGGAAGGAAACCGTATAGGCGACGGCCGTCATGGCGAGGGTGAGAAGCGAGAAATAGACGCCGCGCCGCCGGAGGATCAGCAGGCCCAGCAGGGTCGATGTCACCCCGACAAAAAGGATGGCGAAGCCCGCCGGCAGCAGCATCTGGCCGGGGAAGAAATGGCGCTGCGCCAGCACGGCCGCATAGGCGCCGATGCCGAAGAAGGCGCCGTGGCCGAAGGAGACGAGGCCGGTATGGCCGACGAGGATGTTCAGCGCCAGGGCGGCGATGGCGAAGATCACGACGTCGGTGGCCGACGTCAGCGTCAGGCCGATCGACAGCATGAAGACGGGCAGGACGACGAGCGCCGCGATGGCCGCGAGAAGATTGCGGAGGGTCGGGCTCATCGGATCACTCGAATTTCTGGATGCGTTCGCCGAACAGGCCGCGCGGCCGCGTCAGCAGCACCAGCACCATCAGCAGGTAGACCGAGGCTTCCGTCGCCGCGGGATAGAAGTGGGCGGCGACGCCGCGGGTCATGCCGACGATGGCGGCGGCCGCCACTACGCCCCAGAAGGAGCCGAGGCCGCCGATCACCACCACGACGAAGGCGAAGGTGATGATCTCCTGGCCCATGGCCGGATGGACGCCGGCGATGGGGGCGATGAGCACGCCGGCAAGCGCGGCGAGGCCGACGCCGATCATCACCACCGCGGTCATGTAGGGCTTCAGCGAGATGCCGAGGGCGCCCACCATGTCGGGGTTCTGCACGCCGGCGCGCACCACCTTGCCGAAGGCGGTCTTCGTCAGGAGGATCCACAGGCCGAGCACGGCGAGGGCGGTGATGCCGAGGGTGATGAGGCGGTAGCGCGAATAGACGAAGTCGCCGAGGAAAACCTGGCCCCGCAGCGCCTGCGGGATGGAAAAGGGGATCGGCGCCGCCCCGTAGAGGATGCGCAGGGTCTGCTCCGCCACCATGGCGAGGCCGAAGGTCAGCAGCAGCCCGAGGATGGGGTCGGCGGTGTAGAAGCGCCGGAGCAGGTAGCGCTCCACGATCATGCCGATCACCGCCACGATCAGCGGCGAGACGATGAGCGCGCCGCCAAAGCCGATGCGGTCGGCGAGCGTGACCGCGAGATAGGCGCCGATGGCATAGAAGGCGCCGTGGGCGAGGTTCACGATCCCGCCGAGCGAGAAGATCATCGACAGCCCGAGGGCGATCATCAGGTAGTAGGACCCGGCGAGCAGGCCGTTCAGGATCTGCGACAGGAGCGGGATCAGGTCAGGCACGGGATCCGTCCGGATTGCGGGATGGCATGGGTGGCCGGCATGGCGGGAGTGCGTCCTTCGAGGCTCGCTGCGCTCGCACCTCAGGATGAGGAGCTTCCTGCCTTGCATGGCGGGCGCCGGGGGAAACCGAGCGACCCTGCGCCCGCGGTGCCACTCGCACCCCGCCTCATCCTGAGGTGCGAGCGCCAGCGAGCCTCGAAGGACGCACTTGCGTCGTGCAAGGCGGCCGAAGCGGCCGGGATAGGCCGCTCCGGCCTCTCATGTCGCGTCACGCCCGGAACGTGCACTTGTTCTCGTCGTCGGTCGCCGCGATCACCTCGAGGCTCTCGTTGGCGGCCGGAACCGGCGGCGATGAGGAGAAGATGTCGTACTGGTTCTTGATCTGCGCCGCCGGCAGGGCGGTGATCGCGTACATCTCCATCATCATCTGATGGTCCTTGGCCCGGAAGTAGCCCTCGCGGGTCTTCAGGAGGTCGAACTTGGCGCCCTTCTCGAAGTGCTCGACGATCTTGACGGGATCGGTGGACCTGGTCTCGGTCATCGCCTGCGCCACGACCTTCATCGAGCAGTAGTCACCCCAGGCCTGGTTCTCCGGCATGCGGTTCCACTTCTTCTGGAAGCCGGTGACGAAGGCCTTGGAACCGGGCGTGTCGATGAGGTGGTGCCACACGACCGGCCAGGTGCCGCCGAAATTGCCCTTGCCGGCGCCCCAGGCGAGCGCGGTGTCGAAGCCGAAGCCGGCGACCGGGAAGGTCAGGCCGAACTCGGCATACTGCTTGAGGAAGTTTGAGGCAGACCACGTCGGGCCGCGCCTGCCGGATCTTCAGGAGGAACGGCGAGAAGTCGGCGAGGTCGGTCGGGATCAGGTCGTCGCCGGCATGGTTGCCGCCGTTCGCCGCCATGTAGCGCTTGGCGACGTTGAGGAGGTCGTGGCCGAAGGCGTAGTCCGCCGTCAGCGAGTACCACTTCTTGCCCGAGACGAGGCCGTCGCGGATCAGCGAGCGGCCCACCGCCTTCACATACATCGAGTTCTGCGCCTCGATGTGGAACATGAACTTCTGGCAGTCCGAGCCGCGCAGCGCGTCGGAATTGGCGCCGGTGTTGATGAAGAGCACCTTCTCGCGCTGCACGACCTGGGCGATGGCGAGCGCCGAGGCCGACGAGATCTCGCCAAGCAGGGCGACGATCTTGTCGCGCTGGACGAGGCGCTCCGCCTTGGCCGAGGCCTGCTGCGGATTGGGGCTGTCGTCGAGGATGAGCTCGAGCTTGCGGCCCATGATGCCGCCGGCGGCGTTGATCTCCTCCGCCGCGAGCTGGGCGGCCTGGGCGGCATATTCGCCGAGCGGCCCGAGGAAGCCGGTGCGCGGCGTGATGTGGCCGACCTTGATCGCCTCGGCCTGGGCGTAGCTGATGGCGGGCGCCCCCAGGGTGCCGAGCGCGGCGGCGCCGGCCGAGGCCTTGATGAGGGTGCGGCGTGACAGGCTCGTGTCGAGCGGCATCGGACGTCTCCTTGGCAGTGTTTCCAGGCCCAAATCACCCAAGCGGAGGCGTTGATCGCCCCTCGCGGACGGCAGGCGGTGGCTTGCCGTGATCTGTGATCACAGTTATGGTTTCTCAAACGGCGGTGTTTGTCCAGCCCCTTCGCGGTGGCGCCCCGCCGCGCCACACGGAATGGTGTCATGAAGGACGCGCCATGAGGGACGCGCCATGAGCGTCGCAGAGGCCCTGACGACCATCGGACCGCTGGAGCGCGAGACGCTCGGCGATCGTGTCTATGGGCACCTGCGCGAACTCCTGATGTCCGGTCGCCTGGCGCCCGGCGACAAGCTGTCGCTGCGCGGCACGGCGGAGGCCATGGGGGTCAGCATGATGCCGGTGCGCGAGGCGGTGAGCCGGCTCGTCGCCGACCGCGCCCTCGAGGTTGCGCCGAACCGGGCGGTGCGGGTGCCGATCATGACCGTCGCCCAGTTCCGCGAACTGACGACGGTGCGCATCGAGATCGAGGGCTTCGCCGCCCAGCGTGCGGCTGCCGCGGCGTCTCCCTCCCACGTCGACGGCATCGCGGCGCTGGAGGCCGCCTTTCGCGCCCTCAGCCACCTCGCGCGGCCCGATCTCGCCGAGGCCGTCAGGCTCAACAAGGACTTCCACTTCGCCATCTACGAGGCCACCGGCCTGCCGACCCTTGCCGAGATCATCGGCGCGCTCTGGCTCAAGGCGGGTCCGGTGCTGAACCTCGATCTCGGCGCCAATCCCGACCGCCTCGCCGCCGGCGGGGCCGTGCGCTTCCATGCCGATGCGCTCGCCGCCATCCGTGCCGGGGACGGGCAGGGCGCCCGCGACGCCATCGC
>LNFH01000266.1 GCA_001464235.1 Rhizobiales bacterium Ga0077556
CCGCGATATGCGTCCAGGCGATGTCGACGACGAGGTTCATGGTGCGACGCGCACCCGTTCCCCGCCGCGCCAGCGCGCCTCGGCCGGCACGGCGATGCGGTCGCCCGCGGCGATGCCGGAGCGGATCTCGGTGAGGCGCGTGCCGCGGATGCCGGTCTCCACCGGGCGGCGGACGATGCGTCCGGCATCGACCGTGAAGACGGCGCCGCCGATGATCGCCTCGTTCGGCGCCAGCAGCACGTCCTTCGCCTCGCGGGTGACGATGTTGGCCTCCACCGACATGCCGAAATGCAGCGGCGTGTCGTCGGGAAGGGCGATGCGGATGCGGAAGGTCTTGGTCGCCGTATCGCCCATCGGCGTGATGTCGCGCACGGTCCCGTCGAGCGGCCGGTCCTTGAAGGCGTCGGTGCGCAGCAGCACCGTCTGCCCCACCCTGACGCGCGGGATGTCCTCCTCGGCCACGTCCGCCGTGACCTGCAGGGGGCGCGGATCACCGACGCGGAACAGGATCTGGCCGACGTCGGCGATCTCGCCGACCTCGCCGTCCTGCCGCAGCACGACGCCGTCGCGCGGCGCGAGGATCTGGTAGTTGCCCAGCCGCTCGTTGGTGGCGGCCACCAGCGCCCGCATCTGCGCGAGATCGGCGGTGGCCTTGTCATAGGCCTGCTGGGTGGCGACGCCGCGCTGCAGGAGCTGGCTCACCCGGTCCACCTCGCGCTGGGCGAGGGCGAGGCGCGCCTGCTGCTCGGCGAGATTGGCGCGCACCTCCCGGTCGTCGAGGCGGGCGAGCATGTCGCCCTCCTTCACCGTGCGGCCCTCGCAGGCGCAATGGGCGACGATGCGCTCGCGCGCCATGGAGGCCATCTTGGCCCAGCGCACCGGCTCGACGACGCCCGTCGCGTAGACGATCTCGGCGGCCGTGCCGCGCCCGACGGCCTGCAGCTGGATCTCGGCCCCGCGGCCGTAGCGCCAGAAGACGGCACCGCCGACAGCGGCCGCGATCAGCAGCAGGATCAACCAGGAGCGCAGTTTCATCGCCAGCCTTCCGGACCACACAGAAGGTGATCCTAGCAGGACCATATGGGGTCCCGCCTTGATCGGCGTCAGGTCGGTCGGGCGATGCGGATCAGGAAGCGCCCATCTCCTCGCGGATGCGGGCGCGCAGGGCGTCGATCGGCGACAGGCGGCCGTTGTCGTTGACGTGCCAGAAGGTCCAGCCGTTGCACGCCTGGGCGCCCTGGACGAGCGCGCCGATCTTGTGGATGGAGCCGACCTGCGGCCCCGCCATGAGCGAGCCATCCGGGCGGACGATGGCCTGGAAGCGGCCCTTCTCGTCGGTCAGCACCGTACCCGGCGCCACCATGCCGCGCTCGACCAGCGAGGCGAAGGCGACCCGCGGCGCCTCCCGCGCGGTGGTGAAGGCCGCGAGAGAGGCCTCAGCCAGCGGCTCCACGGACAAAATACGCGCCTCGGCCGCTCTCGCATAGGCGGGATCGCGTTCGATCCCGATGAACCGGCGGCCGAGGCGCTTGGCAACGGCCCCGGTGGTCCCGGAGCCGAAGAACGGATCGAGGACGACGTCCCCGGGCTTGGACGAGGCGAGCAGCACCCGGGCGATCAGCGCCTCCGGCTTCTGCGTCGGATGGACCTTGCGGCCGGCCTCGTCCTTGAGGCGCTCCTCGCCGGTGCACAGCGGGATGAACCAGTCCGAGCGGACCTGGACGTCCTCGTTGCCGGCCTTCAGCGCCTCGTAGTTGAAGGTGTAGCGGGCCTTGGCGTCGCGCGAGGCCCAGATCAGCGTCTCGTGGGCGTTGGTGAACCGGCGGCCGCGAAAGTTCGGCATCGGGTTCGCCTTGCGCCAGATGACGTCGTTGAGCACCCAGAACCCGAGGTCCTGCAGCGCCGTCCCGACGCGGAAGATGTTGTGGTAGGAGCCGATCACCCACAGCGAGCCGTTCGGCTTCAGCACCCGGCGCGCAGCCGTGAGCCAGGCGCGCGTGAAGGCGTCGTAGGCGGCGAAGCTCTCGAACTGGTCCCAGTCGTCTGTCACCGCATCGACACGGCTGTCGTCGGGGCGGTGCAGTTCGCCCTGGAGCTGGAGGTTGTAGGGCGGGTCGGCGAAGACCATGTCGACGGAGGCCGCCGGCAGGTCGTTCAGCGCGGCGATGCAATCGCCGAGGATGATCCGGCCCGAGAGGCCGAGCCCCACCGCCCGTACGCGGTCACCAGATCGGGCAGTTCCGTTCGACGTCAACAGCATCAGGCGGCACTCGATACGCAAAACTAGGGTGTCGCAACGCCCGCGAGATTGGCCCGGTAGAGTAAAGGGACACTTAAACCACGCCCTCGACTGCCGATTTATTCTGTCACCGATTGGTAAACATGACGTCCCGCAACGGGGGACGCGGCCATGAAACCCGCGCCCGCGCCGGGAGTTGCACCTCCCGGACCGCAGCGGCATGATCGCCGCATGTGAGGGGTTGACGCCATGCGTTGGGAAGATCTGCGCCGTTCCGACAACATCGAAGATCGTTCCCGGCGGCCCCGCCGGCATCGGCATCGGCGGCATGATCGTCGTCGGCCTCATCTCCTACATCACCGGCATCAACCCGGCCGTCCTCGTCGGCGGCTACGAGGCCGTCACCCGCGGCAGCCAGCGCCAGGTGGAGCAGCAGGCGCCCTCGCGGCAGGGCGGCCGGCCCACCGACCAGATGGGCGATTTCGTCGCCGCCGTCCTCGGCTCCACCGAGGACGCCTGGCAGAAGATCTTCCAGGAGGCGGGACGGCGCTATCAGGCGCCCGGCCTCGTCATGTTCAATGCCCGCACCCGCTCGGGCTGCGGCGCCGCCCAGTCGGAGATGGGCCCGTTCTACTGCCCGAACGACAACAAGGTTTATCTCGACACCTCGTTTTTCCGCGAACTCGCGACGAAGTTCCGCGGCTGCACCGGCGGCGACAATGCCTGCCGCTTCGCCTATGCCTATGTCGTCGCCCACGAGGTCGGCCACCACGTGCAGAACCTGATGGGCGTGCTGACCCGCGTCCAGCAGGCCCAGCGCGCCTCGGGCAGCGAACGCGACAGCAACGCGCTGCAGGTGCGGGTCGAGCTCCAGGCCGACTGTTTCGCCGGCGTCTGGGCCTACCATACCCAGCAGCAGTATCGCTTCATCGACGAGGCCGACGTGCGCCAGGCCATGCAGGCCGCCGCCGCCATCGGCGACGACATGCTGCAGCGCCGCTCACAGGGCTATGTGGTGCCCGACAGCTTCACCCACGGCTCCTCGGCCCAGCGCCAGCGCTGGTTCATGACCGGCCTCCGGAGCGGTCAGGTGTCGAGCTGCAATACCTTCCAGGCGCGCGAGCTGTAGGGCCCAAGGCAAGTCGGCGCCCCACGCCTGCCATGTCCGGACGGTCGCCAGGCTGGGAGACAGCCCTTGACCGCCGTCCGCCGGCACCCCCTCGACTCGCGGCCCTTTAGGGCGCAGCCTCCGGGCGGGAGCACTCCATGACCCGCGACGGCTACAACCAGTTCTGCCCCGTCGCGAAAGCCTGCGAACTGCTCGAACCGCGCTGGACCCTTCTCCTGCTCTGCGAGATGTGGGCGGGCTCGACCCGGTTCAACGAGATCCGCCGCGGCGTCCCCGGCATGTCGCCGACCCTGATGTCCAAGCGGCTCAAGGAGATGGAGCAGCGCGGCCTCGTCCTGCGCACCAGGCAGCCCTCAACCGGCGAAATCCACTACACGACCACCGCAATCGCCCGGGAACTGGAGCCGATCGTCCATGCCTTCGGACAATGGGCGCACCGCAACCTCGACGCCGACGTCACGCTCGAGAAGCTCGATGCGCGCCTGCTGATGTGGAACATGCGCCGCAAGATCGAGGTCGGCGCCCTGCCGCCCGACCGGCGCAGCGTCATCCAGTTCGTCTATCCCGAATTGCCGCGCGAGGAGCGCAACTACTGGCTCGTCGCCAAGCCCGACCGGCCGGTGGACCTGTGCTCCACCGACCCGGGCCATGCGGTCGACCTTTTCGTGACCGCCGACCTGAAGGCCATGACCTCGGCCTGGATGGGCCTCTCCAGCCTCGCGGCGGAGGTGGCGCGCGAGAGGATCACCCTCGTCGGCGCCCCCGAGCTCAGCCGCACCATCTCCGCCTGGATGGTGCGCAGCTCCTACGCCGGCGCCTGCCCGGCCGCTCCATAATCTGTACCGCGACGCTCCAGTTTCTACACTAGGCGGTCCGGCCGACTGAGCGGCCTTCTGGGGCGCGAGGCGACATCATCGTCGCACCCGTCCGGAGGACCGCCACCATGCAAGCGACATTGACCCCGCCCGTCGTGCTCGACATTGCCGCGCTGAAGAGCCGGCAGCAGGCCGCCTGGTCGTCGGGAGACTATGCGGTGGTGGGAACCACGCTGCAGATCGTCGGCGAGACGCTCTGCGAGGCGATGGATCTGCGCGCCGGCAGCAAGGTTCTCGACGTCGCCGCCGGCAATGGCAACGCCTCGCTGGCGGCAGCGCGCCGCTGGTGCGACGTCACCGCGACGGATTATGTCCCCGAGCTGCTCGAGAAGGGCCGCCTGCGCGCCGTCGCGGAAGGCATGACCATCCGTACCGAGACGGCCGACGCAGAGAACCTTCCCTATGCGGACGGGGCCTTCGACGCGGTGATCTCCACCTTCGGAGTGATGTTCACGCCCGATCAGGAGAAGGCGGCGGCCGAACTCGTCCGTGTCTGCCGACCCGGCGGGCGGATCGGCCTCGCCAACTGGATGCCGGCCGGGTTCATCGGGCAGGTGTTCAAGGTGATCGGCAGCCATGTTCCCCCGCCCGCCGGCGCGCCCTCGCCGGCCCTGTGGGGCACGCCCGCACGGCTGGAGGCGCTGTTCGGCGCCGAGGGCGAGGTGCGGATCGCCGAGCGGTCCTTCGCCTTCCGCTACCGGTCGCCGGCCCATTGGCTGGACGTGTTCCGCACCTGGTACGGTCCCGTGCTCAAGGCCTTCGCCGCCCTGCCGGCCGAGGGCCAGGCGGCGCTCGCCGCCGACCTCCTCGCCCTCGTCGGGCGGGCCAATGTCGCCGTCGACGGCACGGTCGTGATCCCCAGCGCCTATCTCGAGGTCGTCGTCGTCCGGCGATAGGCGGAAGGCTGACCGGGGCCCCTCCTGCGCCTCAGCAGCGGGGCCCGCCGTTGATGGTCGCCCCCGTCTCTTCGCTGATGACGCAGGAATGGCCGGGGCTGCCCTCCGGCGCCGGCACGCCGCGCAGCAGGAGGAAACGGACGGAGTGCGCCCCGTGCAGCCCTGCCGGAAAGCGAATGCGCTCGCGGATCAGGAATTCTCGCGAGCCGTTCGTCCCCAGCGCGCCGCGCATCAGCAGCTGCATCAGGCCGGCCTGCGCAGGGAGCACCTCATAGGGCGCGGCCGGCAGGCTGGAGACTGTCTGCGCCGGGTCGATCCGCACGAGCCCGCCGCCGTAGAAGCGGTCGAAGTCGCGCCGCACCGCGGCGATGGCGGCCGTGCCGTCGGGCGCGTCGGGCCGCGGAGTTCCCGCCCATTCGCGAATGACCGCTTCGCTCGAAGGAGCCGCCGCGCTCCTGAACGTCCCTGACGGCAGGTCGACGAGGGAGATGGCGTAGCGGCCCGCCACGACGCCGGGCTCCTTGCCCGTTTCGGCCCGCACCATCGCGATCGTCACCGCCGCCTGGCCGGACGGGACCTCCGAGAAGTATCGCAGGCAGTTCACGCGTGCGACGAAGGTGACCCTGTCGGCCGGCAGACCGACGGCCCCCACGAGAGGCGCCCCCTGGGGGGCCACGGCTCTGTTCGACGACATGACGACGCGCTCCAGCCGGTCGACGGCGCCGGTGAAGCGCCAGATCGTCGGCGAGTAGGTCGAGAGCACGAGGTAGAGCGGCTGGCGACCGGGCGCGACATGGATGGCCGCGGTGCGCGTTTCGACGGCCTGCGATCCGATGGTCGCGGTCGAGAGGGCGTCGCCCTCGTAGCCGGAGATCACGACGACCTCGGCGGCCTCGCTCGCCCGCGGCATGTTGCAGACCGGCCGGTCCTGCACTGCCGCGGATCGCCGGCGCACCTCGGAGGCCTGCTGCTGATAGGCGGCGAACTCCTCCTGGGAGATCGTGCCATTGCCGTCCGTGTCGATGGCCCGCACGGCCGTCTCCACGAGGCTCGTGAACTCCTCCTCCGTGAGAGCACCGCCCGTTCGGCCGACCGCCGCCAGCAGCCCGCCCACCTGAGCGGTGCCGGGGAAGGTCGCGGCCGGTCGCTGGGGCACCGCCGCGGCGGCCTCGCTCCAGCTGACGCGACGATCGCCGTCCTTGTCGGCTGCGGTCCACTGGCGCAGGCTTTCCGCCAGCTGCCTTTCGACCTGCGCGCGCCGGGGACCGTCGAGAAGGCGCTGCTCGAAGCTGAGCTTGGCGACGAGTTCGGCTTCGGTCACGAAGCCGTCTCCGTCGAGATCGGCCTGCATCATGCGGCTGGCGGCCGCCGCACGCACGGCCGCCAGGTACGAGGCGTCGTGCAGGGCGACATCGGCCGCATCCAGGCGTCCGTCGCGGTTGGCGTCCAGATGACGGAATGCGGGCGGGGTGCGCTGCCGTATCGTGCCGACCGATGCGCCCGGTTGAACGAAGGGCGCCAGAACCATCGGCAGCATCTCAGGCGCCAGCCGCGGGGACTGCGCCCGCGCCGGGCCCGCGAGAACCACGGCCCCGACGACGGCGGTCAAGACACCCATGCGCATCGCACTTCTCCCTGACGCGGACCCGCGCCGCGCGAGACGGGACGATAACGCGATCCGCTTGCCCGAATACGACCAGAGCGAGCAGACTTCGTGATGTCGTTACCCGATGGCAAACGGCTTGCCGCGCAAAACGCGGCGGGACCCGCTCAGCCGTTCAGCGCCTGTCCCGGCCAGCCCTCGCCGGCGATCTTCGAGGCGGCGATGACCGCCTGGGTGCGGCTGTCGACCCCGAGCTTGGTCAGGATCGCCGAGACATGGGCCTTCACGGTCGCCTCGGAGACGGAGAGCTCGTAGGCGATCTGCTTGTTGAGAAGCCCCTCCGACAGCATCATCAGCACCCGCACCTGCTGCGGGGTCAGGCTCGCGAGGCGGGCGGCGAGCTTGGCGCTCTCCGAGTCCCGGCTCGCCGACAGATCCACGTCGGAGGGCACGAAGCTGCCGCCGTCCAGAACGATCTGCACCGCCTGGCGCATCTCCTCCGTGCCGAGCGTCTTGCGGATGAAGCCCGAGGCGCCGAACTCGAAACAGCGCCGGATGACGTCCGGATCCTCGGTGGCGGAGACGATGACCACGGGCACGCCGGGATGCTGGGCGCGCAGGTACATGAGCCCGGAGAAGCCCTTCACGCCCGGCATGGTCAGGTCGAGGAGCACGAGGTCGACGTCCGGATCGGCGCCGACGATCTCCTGCATCTCGGCGAAGGAGCCCGCCTCGGCGATGGTGAGCTGACGCGGCAGGCCGGCCACGGCCTCCCGCAGGGCGCCGCGAAACAGGGGATGGTCGTCGGCGATGACGATACGATAGGTCGAAAGTGCGGTGTCCACGCCGCTCACCCCGGTGTTGCCTCACTGCGGCTTTCTGGCGCGCCGCCTCGGACGAATTGTCGCCCCTTGCCCGCCACAACACAAGGCCACATTGATGACCCGGGGTCGTCGTCGACGGGGGCCGCAACCGCGCCCGAATCCGCCCGCCTCGGGAAAAGAGGTCCGTTGCGGCAACCGCCGATTGACATGAGCCCTGACGCAGGGGTCTGTTAAGGATCAGCAGACCGGCGAAGGGGCCGGGGGGCGCGACCTGAAGAGGTGTTTCATGGTGCGGCTCGGTATCGGACGTCCCCGACAGGTGATCGCGGCCGTGGCGGCGGTCGCCCTTCTCGCCGGCGTCGGCGAAGCGGCCGCGGTCATGCGCGGCGAACCCGCCCGCGACCCCAACGGCACCCGCCGCTCCACCGTCCTCATCGAGACGCCCGAGGGCATCTGCACCGGCGCCATCGTCGGGGCCGACCTCGTGCTGACCGCGGCGCACTGCGTTTCGGCCGGCGGCCGCTACCGGGTGCGCTACCTCGACCGTTCCTTCCGCCGCGTCGCGGTGGCGGTGAAGCGCACCGCCGCACATCCCGGCTTCGACCCCCGCCATGGCTTCGCCTCCGACGACGTCGGCCTGATCCAGGTGGCCCGCCCCTTCGGCGTCGATGCGCGCCCCGCCGCCCTGCCCCCGTCCGGCTGGGGCGTCGCCTGGTTCGCAGGACGGCCGACGGGCGAGGAACTGATCATCGCCGGCTTCGGCTCGACGGAGCGGTCGCGCTCGCGCGACGGCGTGCTGCGCGAGGCCCTGATGCGCACCTCGGAGCCGAGCGTTCCCGGCCGCGGCTTCGCCGGCCTCACCGGCGAGGACGGCCAGCAGCGCCCGGGGATGTGCGTGGGCGACTCCGGCGGTCCGGTCTACCGGCGCACGGGCCGCACCTTCACGGTGGTCGGCGTGCTGAAGGGCGGCACCACCGATCCCGGCCGCGAGTGCACCTCGACGCCGATCTTCGTCCCCGTGAAGGACTACGTCTCCTGGGTCCGGGAGACCGCGGCCGGCTGGAATGCGCCGCTCGGCGGCGCGGTGGAGATGCGGCAATAGGCGAGGCGCCGGCTCACGCCGCCGTCGCCAGCCCCCGCTTCACCAGCAGCGCTTCCGGATCCGGCTCGCGGCCGCGGAAGGCGACATAGGCCTCCATCGGGTCGCGGCTGTTGCCGGCGGAATAGACGTAAGTGCCGAGGCGCCGCGCGAGGACCGGATCGAACGGGTCGCCCGTCTCCTCGAAGGCCGAGAAGCCGTCGGCGTCCAGCACCTCCGACCACATGTAGCTGTAGTAGCCGGCCGAATAGCCGTCGCCCGAGAAGACATGGGCAAAATGCGGCGTGCGGTGGCGCATGACCAGCCCCTCGGGCATGCCGATGCGCTTCAGCTCTTCGGTCTCGAAGGCGATGGGGTCGATCCCCTCCGCCTGATCGAGCGAGTGGAAGGCGAGGTCGACCAGAGCCGAGGAGACATATTCCACCGTCGCGCAGCCCTGGTTGAAGGTGCGAGCGGCGGTGAGCTTGTCGATCAGCGCCTGCGGCATGGCCTCGCCGGTCTCGGCATGGACGGCGAACTCGGACAACACCTCGCGGCGCTCCAGCCAGTGTTCGTAGAGCTGGGAGGGGAACTCGACGAAGTCGCGCGCCACCGAGGTGCCGGACAGCAGCGGATAGGTGACGTCCGACAGCAGGCCGTGCAGCCCGTGGCCGAACTCGTGGAACAGGGTGCGCGCATCGTCGAAGGAGAGGAGAGCGGGCTGGCCCTCCGGGGGCTTCGCGAAGTTCATCACGTTGACGATGATCGGCCGCACCGCGCCCGACAGCTTCTCCTGGCTGCGGAAGGCGCTCATCCAGGCGCCCGAGCGCTTGGTGGACCTCGCGAAATAGTCGCCGAGGAAGAGGCCGACATGCTCGCCCCCGCGCAGCACCTCGTAGGCGCGCACGTCGGGGTGGTAGACCGGCACGTCGTCGCGGCGGCGGAAGGTGACGCCGAACAGCTTCGTCGCAACCGCGAAGGCGGCCTCGATCATCCGGTCGAGTTGGAAATAGGGTTTCAGCGCCGCCTCATCGATGGCGTAGCGCTTCTGGCGCACCTTCTCGGCATAGAAGCGCCAGTCCCAGGGCTGGATCGCCTCGTTCATGCCCTCCTCGCGGGCGATGGCGGCAAGATCCGCCTTCTCCTCGCCGGCACGCACCACGGCGCGGCTCCAGACCCTCTGCAGCAGGGCGCGCACGGCCTCCGGCGTCTTGGCCATGGTCTCGTCGAGCTTGAAGGCGGCGAAAGTCGGATAACCCAGCAGCTTCGCCCGCTCGATGCGCAGCTTCACGGTCTCCGCGACGATGGCGCGGTTGTCGGTCTCGCCGCCCATCTCGCCGCGCTTCACCCAGGCCTTGAACACCGTCTCGCGCAGGTCCCGGCGCGGCGATAGCGTCAGGAAGGGTTCGACCATGGAGCGACCCAGGGTCATCACGTAGCCGTCGCGGCCACGGTCTTTGGCGGCCTGGGCCAGCGCGCTTTTCAGAAAGTCCGGCAGGCCCGCGACGTCGACCTCCGACAGGTCCAGGGACCAGGAGGATTCGTCCTTCAGCACGTTCTGGCCGAAGGCCGTGCCGAGGGTGGCGAGGCGCTCGGTGACTGCGCGCATGCGCTCCTTGCCCTCGGCGTCGAGGGCCGCACCGCCACGCACGAAGTTCTTGTAGGTCTTCTCCAGCACCCGCATCTGCTCGGAGCTGAGGCCGAGGTGGTCGCGCCGTTCATGCAGCGCCCGGACGCGGGCGAAGAGGCGGGCGTCGAGGGTGATGGCGTTGGAGTGCTGCGCCAGCAGCGGCGCCATCTCGCGCTGGATCGCCTGGATGGCCTCCGTCGCGTCCGACCCGGCGAGGTTGTAGAACACGCCGCACAGCCGGTCGAGCGCGTGTCCGCCGGTCTCCAGCGCGTCGATCGTGTTGGCGAAGCTCGGCGCGTCCGGATTGGTGGCGATGGCCTCCACCTCGGCCCGGTGCTCCGCCAGCGCCCGCTCGAAGGCGGGGCGATAGTCGTCGATGGTGATGTCGGTGAAGGGCGCGATCCCGAACGGCGTGGTCCAGGGGCGGAAGAACGGGTTGTCGGTGCTCTGGGTCATGGGCGCAATGTGGCGGCGCGGGAGAATGTCGGCAAGGGTGGGCGAGAGTCCGCATGACGGGTAGCCCTGCACAGCCGAAGTGCGTCCTTCGAGGCTCGCTGCTCCGGACGATGCTGACGCATCGCCGGAGGCTCGCACCTCAGGATGAGGAGGGCGGACAACTGCATAACCCGTTTCGATGGGACGCTCCGGCGATGCATCAGCATCAGCCGGCGGCGAGCCTCGAAGGACGCACTTCGGCTGTGCAGGGCGGCGAGAGCCGCGTGTCGCCGCCCGCCCTTTCACAGCACGGTAGCGAGGCCCACCGGATAGAGCGCCCAGCCGCGCGTCGCGAGGTCGGCCGGGCTGTACCAGCCGGCCCGGCAGGCCTCGCCGTTCGATTCGGTGAAGCTGACCGTTCCGGCCGCGTAGAGCGTCTCGTCCAGAAGATCGATCTCGGCCACGAAGACGATCTCGTGGCCGGTTGCCCCTTCGTGCACGAACAGGTTCTCCAGCGCGTGCCAAGGCCCGCGGATGGCGATGGCGCAGCCGAGCTCCTCGCGGAACTCGCGATGCAGGGCCTCCTCGCGGGTCTGGCCGAAATCGATGGAGCCGCCGAGCGGCCGGACACCGGTGACCCGGCCGTCCGCCCCTGTGACCTCGGCGGCGAGGATTTGCGCGCCCCGGCGGGCGAGCCCCAGAACCTTCACGCTGATCTGCTGCGGAGGCGTCCAGACCGCGCTCACAGCACCTTGGCGCCGAAGTTCCGCGCCGGGTCCATGTCGGCGGTCAGCTTGCCCGTCGGCTCCGCCGCCCAGCCGCCGGTGCGCTTCATCCAGCGGCCCTCGCCCGGCTTGCCGGCGAGCGTGCCCTTCGACACCACCTCCCGGCCGCGCACCAGCACCGTCTCGGGCCAGCCCTTCACGGTGCGGCCGGCAAACGGCGTGTAGCCCGTCAGATCGTGCATCAGCGCGTCGGTGATGGTGACCGACTTCTGCGGGTCCCAGATGGCGATGTCGGCGTCGAAGCCGGGCGCGATCTGGCCCTTGCCCGGCAGGTTGTAGATGGAGGCGGGCTGTGTCGCGGTCAGGGCGACGAACGCCTCGAGGCCACGGCCCGAGAATTCCGGCCGGCCCTGCGAGACCATGGCGTCGAACATCAGCGGCAGACGCACCTCCAGCCCCGGCAAGCCGTTGGCGATGGTCTTGAAATTCGCGTCCGGGCCGGCCGAGAGCTTGCCCGTCTCGTCGAAGCGGTAGGGCGCGTGGTCGGAGGTCACGGTCTGGAGGTCGCCCAGCGCCAGGGCCTGCCACAGCGCGTCCTGGTCCTCCTTTTCGCGCGGCGGCGGCGAACACATCCACTTGGCGCCCTCCATGCCCGGCTTGTCGAGGTCGTGACGGGTCATGAACAGGTATTGCGGGCAGGTCTCGGCGAAGACCTTCAGGCCCTGCGCCCGCGCGTCGCGCACCACCTTCGCGCCTTCCGCGGTGGAGACGTGGAAGATCATGATCGGCTGGTCGATCAGCTCGGAGAGCGCGACGAGCCGCGTGAAGGCTTCCGACTCCGAACCGCGCGGGTGGCTGATGGCGTGGTACTTCGGCGCCACATAGCCCTTCTTGACCAGCCGCTTGCCCATCCAGGAGATCATGCCGTGGTTCTCGGCATGGACGCAGACCAGCGCGCCGTTCTCACGCGCCGTCAGGAGCACGTCGAGCAGCGGCTCGTCGTCGACCTTGATGAGGTCGTAGGTCATGAAGATCTTCACCGAGGCGTGGCCCTCGCCGATCAGCTCGGGAAGATCCTTGGAGATGGTCTTCTCGTCGGGGTTCGCGACGATCAGGTGGAAGGCGTAGTCGATCAGCGAGCCGCGCTTCGCCAGAACCGCATAGTCGTCGACGACCTTGCGCAGGTCCTTGCCGCGATGCTGGGCGGCGAAGGAGATGACCGACGTGTTGCCGCCGAAGGCCGCCGAGGTGGTGGCGCTCTCGAAGGTGTCGGCGTTGAGCAGCCCGCCGGCCGAGACCTGCTCGATATGGGTGTGGGTGTCGATGCCGCCCGGCAGGACGAACTTCCCCGTCGCGTCGATCTCGCGTGCGCCGGCATCGAGGCCGAGGCCGATCGCCGCCACCTTGCCGTCGCGGATGCCGACATCGGCGGCATAGCGTCCGCTCGCCGCCCCCACGGTTCCGCCGCGGATGACGAGGTCGAAGGGCGAGGCAGGCATGTCGTGCTCCGGCTGGACGGGAGAAATTTCCGGCCCGACAATAGACCGACCCAGAGCCGAAGCGGAACCTCATGGCACGCAGACCCCGTATCCTCGTCATCAACCCCAATTCCAACGAGGCCGTCACCGAGGGCCTTCGCCAGGCGGTGAAGCCGCTGACCTGGGCCGACGGGCCGGAGATCGTCTGCGAGACGCTGGCCGAGGGACCCTTCGGCGTCGAGACGCAGGAGCACGTGGAGAGCGTCACCCTGCCGCTGCGCCGCAAGGTGGAATCGACCAACGACGCCGACGCCTTCATCATCGCCTGCTATTCCGACCCCGGCCTGTTCGTCGCCCGCGAGGGCACCAGCCGCCCGGTCTTCGGCATCGCCGAATGCGGCGTGCTGACCGCCCTCTCCCGCGCCGACCGCTTCGGCGTCATCGCCATCAAGTCACGCTCCATTCCCCGCCACATCCGCTATCTCCGCCAGATGGGGCTGATGGAGCGGCTCGCCGGCGAGCGGCCGCTGGAAATGTCGGTGGCCGAAACTGCCTCGGGCGACGGCACGCTCGCCCGCATGATCACCGTCGGCCGCGAGCTGAAGGACCTCGACGGCGCCGGCGCCATCGTCATGGGCTGCGCCGGCATGGCCCGGCACCGGAAGCCGCTGGAGGACGCGCTGGGCATCCCGGTGATCGACCCGACGCAAGCCGCGGTGACCATGGCCATCGGCACGCTGGCGGTGGGGTGAGGCGGGGGGCACAACGGCGGCGCAGCCTCCTCTCCCCGGCAATCGAACCTTTTCGCCTCGCCCCGGGTGGCCGGGCTCCTCCTTCACCTCTCCCCGCATGGCGGGCTCCACTTTCACCTCTCCCCGCGTGGCGGGGCACCACCTTCACCTCTCCCCGGCGGGGAGAGGTCGACGAGCGCAGCGAGGCGGGTGAGGGGGAGAGCGAAAGACAGAGGGGAACTTGCCCCCTCACCCGGCCTTCGGCCGACCTCTCCCCGCCGGGGAGAGGTGACGGGCGCCTCACCCGCATCGCGATCACCCGATGCCAGTCGTCGTGCCGCGTTTCTGAGCGCGTGAGCCAATCGGCGAACGAGCCTCGAAGGACGCACTTGCGCTATGCGGGACGCGGCTGTTGCGCGCGGTCACCGGGGGCTGCTAGGGGATGGCCGAGGCTGATACGGCCTGCCGCTCGCGCCCGTCCCCGGGTCCGGTGAACGTGTCGACGACCGAACGCTCTTCCCCGATCCCTCCGCGGACAGGCGAAGCGTCAGCAATGCGAGCCCTGACCCCGATCGCCTGAACATGTGAGAGGATCGGCAACGATGCGTTCGTTCCGTGATGCCAAGGCCATGGCCAAGACCCTGCGTGAGGCGCTGGCCGCCCAATCCCACGACATTCCCCACGCCCTCGCCCTCGAACTGGTGGCCAAACAGTTCGGCCTCGCCGACTGGAACACGCTCGCCGCGCGGGTCGACGCCGCGTCCCCCGCGCCCGCCGCAGAGCCTCCCGGCATCGCCATCCGCCCCGCCATTCCCGTCATCCGCTCCTTCGACGAGGCCAAGGCGCGCGAGTTCTACTGCGACTTCCTCGGCCTCGCCGTCGACTGGGACTACCGCGCCCACCCCTCGGCTCCGCTCTACATGCAGCTCTCGCGCGGCGATCTGCTGATCCACCTCACCGAACACCACGGCGACGCCAGCCCCGGGGCGACCTGCTTCGTGCGGATGAGCGGCATCCGGGAGTTCCACGCGGAGCTGCGGGCGAAGAAGTACCGCTACAACCGGCCCGGGCTCGAGCAGATGGACTGGGGGCTGGAGGTGACGGTGAACGACCCCTTCGGCAACCGCATCCGCTTCTGCGAACAGAACGCCCACGGCGTCTGACGGCGGCTATTGACGGCTCACTCCGCACACACGAGTCTGCCGCCATGCTGACCTACATCATCCGGCGCATTCTGCTCATGATCCCGACCATCCTCGGGATCATGCTGATCTCCTTCCTCGTGGTGCAGTTCGCGCCGGGCGGGCCGGTGGAGCGCGTCATCGCCCAGCTCACCGGCAACGACGTCTCGGCGACGCAGCGTGTCTCGGGCGGCGGGGCGGACGCCGCCCAGGCGACCGCGGCGGAGGCCGCCAACAGCACCTATCGCGGCGCCCAGGGGCTCGACCCGCAGTTCATCGCCCAGCTCGAGAAGCAGTTCGGCTTCGACAAGCCGGCCCACGAGCGCTTCCTCCTGATGATCTGGAACTATGCCCGCTTCGATTTCGGCAAGAGCTATTTCCGCGACGTCTCGGTGCTGCAGCTCATCGGCGAAAAGCTCCCCGTCTCCATCTCGCTCGGGCTCTGGCTGACGCTGCTGACCTATCTCGTCTCCATCCCGCTCGGCATCCGCAAGGCGATGAAGGACGGCTCGCGCTTCGACGTCTGGACCTCGGCGATCATCATCATCGGCTATGCGATCCCCGGCTTCCTCTTCGCCATCCTGCTGATCGTGCTCTTCGCCGGCGGCTCCTTCCTCGACTGGTTCCCGCTGCGCGGCCTCTGGTCGGACAACTGGGCGGAGCTGAGCCTCGGCCAGAAGATCCTCGACTATCTCTGGCACCTCGCCCTGCCGCTCACCGCCATGGCGCTCGGCGCCTTCGCCACCATGACGCTGCTGACCAAGAACTCGTTCCTCGACGAGATCCGCAAGCAGTACGTGATGACGGCCCGCGCCAAGGGCCTCGACGAGACCCAGGTGCTCTACGGCCACGTCTTCCGCAACGCCATGCTCATCGTCATCGCCGGCTTTCCCGGCGCCTTCGTCCATGCCTTCTTCACGGGGTCCCTGCTGATCGAGACGATCTTCTCCCTCGACGGCCTCGGCCTCCTCGGCTTCGAGAGCGTGCTGAACCGCGACTACCCCGTGGTCTTCGCGACGCTCTTCATCTTCTCGCTCGTCGGCCTGGTGGTGAACCTCATCTCGGACCTCATGTACACCTGGGTCGATCCGCGCATCGACTTCGAGGCGCGGGAGGTCTGACGATGAGCACCGCCGTCCTGCGACAGGCCGACAGCGCGCCGGCCCGCCCCTTCCTCTCGCCGCTCAACCAGCGCCGCCTGGCCAATTTCCGCGCCAACCGCCGCGGGCTGTGGAGCCTCAGGCTCTTCCTGCTCCTGTTCGCGGTGACCCTCTTCGCCGAGCTCATCGCCAACGACCGGCCGCTCTTCATCCGGCTCGAGGGGCAGAACTTCTTCCCCGCCCTCGTCAGCTATTCGGAGAAGCAGCTCGGCGGCGAGTTCGAGACACCGGCGGACTACAAGGACCCGTTTCTGCTCGACCATTTCGACGCGAAGCAGGCCTTCGTCCTCTGGCCCCTGGTCCGGCACAACTACGCCTCCACCGTGAAGGACCCGGTGACGCCCTTCCCCTCGGCACCGACCTGGGCCCAGCGCGAGAGGCTTCCCGACTGCGCGGCGGCGCGGGCGAAGCCGCGGGGCGAACGGCCGCAGGGCGCGAGCTACTGCGAACTCGGCAACTGGAACTGGCTCGGCACCGACGACCAGGGCCGCGACGTGCTCGCCCGCGTCATCTACGGCTTCCGCATCTCCGTGCTCTTCGGCCTCGCCCTGACGATCATCTCGTCGCTGGTCGGCATCGCGGCAGGCGCCGTCCAGGGCTATTTCGGCGGCTGGACGGATCTTCTGTTCCAGCGCTTCATCGAGATCTGGACCGCCATTCCCTCGCTCTATCTCCTGCTCATCATCTCCTCGGTGCTGGCCCCGAGCTTCTTCGTGCTCCTCGGCATCCTGCTGCTCTTCTCCTGGGTGACGCTGGTCGCCGTCGTGCGCGCCGAGTTCCTGCGGGCCCGCAACTTCGAATATGTCAACGCGGCACGGGCGCTCGGCATCGCCTCCTCCACCATCATGGTCCGCCACCTCCTGCCCAACGCCATGGTGGCGACCATCACCTTCATGCCTTTCGTCCTCTCGGGCAGCGTCATGACCCTCACCGCCCTCGACTTCCTCGGCTTCGGCCTGCCCGTCGGCTCGCCCTCGCTCGGCGAGCTCCTGCAGCAGGGCAAGTCCAATCTCCAGGCGCCCTGGCTGGCACTCACCGGCTTCTGCACGCTCGCCGTCATGCTCTCGCTGCTCATCTTCGTCGGCGAGGCGGTGCGCGACGCCTTCGACCCGCGCAAGACCTTCGCGTGAGGCTGTGATAAGCTTTCCCCATGAACGAAGTGGTCCGAAAGCTCGCGTCGGTGGGGGACCTTCCCGAGGCGCTTCGGGAGGGTTTCGATCCGGCGCGCCCGGTCGAGATCGTGCAGTCCGTGCAGGAGGACCGCCACCGCGGCACGGACCCATCCGAGGAGATGGCGGCACGGCGGCAGCGGGCTCAGGACTGGCTCGACAGCCTGCGCGCGGCGCGCGGCGACCGGCCGCCGGCGTTCCGCTCCATGGACGAGATCGTCGATTACGTGCGGGCCGTCCGGGACGGCGGAGACCTTTCCAGATGGCTTGGCGATCCGCCTATCTCGACGCCAACGCGGTGATCGGCGCTCTCGAGAGAGACGATGGCCTGCAGTTCTCCGCCCTGCTCGACATCGCCCAGGTGGCCGATTTCTACACCAGCGAGATTACCCTCCACGAGGTGCTGGTCCACCCCCTCCGGCGCGGCGACCGCAATCTGGCCGCGGCCTTCAGCGCCTGGTTCGACACGGGATCGATGCTGACGGTCGTGCCGGTGTCGCGCCCGGTGCTCATCCGCGCCGCAGAACTTCGCGCCGGCTCGAGCATGAAGATGCCCGATGCGATCCACGTCGCCAGCGCCGACCTGTCGAACTGCGACGCAGTCGTCTCGCACGATCGGCGCCTCCACCTTCCGCCCCCGCTGGAACGGCTCGACCCGACCCCGCGTGCCCTGGACGAATGGCTCCGCCGGACATGACCGCAGACACGCCCCTCCTCTCCGTCCAGGACCTCTCCGTCGCCTTCACCCAGGGCGGCAACGCCTCGCTCGCCGTCGACCGGGTCTCCTTCGACGTCCACCGCGGCGAAACCGTCGCCATCGTCGGCGAATCCGGCTCGGGCAAGTCCGTCTCGGCTCTGTCGGTGATAAAGCTCCTGCCCTATCCCGCAGCCTCCCACCCCTCGGGCCGCATCCTCCTCAAGGGTGAGGACCTGCTGGCCGCAGACGAGGCCGCCATGCGTCGGGTGCGCGGCAATGCCGTCACCATCATCTTCCAGGAGCCCATGACCTCGCTCAACCCGCTGCACACGATCGGGCAGCAGGTGGCCGAGACGCTGATCCTGCACCGGGGCATGGCGACGGAAGCCGCGAGGACGCGCACCATCGAACTCCTGGAGAAGGTCGGCATTCCCGATCCCGCCGGCCGGCTCGACGCCTATCCCCACCAGCTCTCCGGCGGCCAGCGCCAGCGCGTCATGATCGCCATGGCGCTCGCCAACGAACCGGACCTGCTCATCGCCGACGAGCCGACCACCGCCCTCGACGTGACCGTCCAGGCGCAGATCCTCGCTCTCCTGAAGGACCTGCAGCGCGAACTCGGCATGGCGATCCTCTTCATCACCCACGACCTCGGCATCGTCCGCCGCCTCGCCGACCGCGTCTGCGTGATGAAGAGCGGCCGCATCGTCGAGCAGGGTGCGGTCGCCGACATCTTCGAGCGTCCGCAGGACCCCTATACCGTCGCGCTGATGGCCGCCGAGCCACAGCGCCGCACCCGCACCACCCGACCCGAGGCCGGCACCATCATGCAGGCCGACGACCTCAGGGTCTGGTTCCCGATCAGGCGCGGCCTCCTGCGCCGCACCGTCGGCCACATCAAGGCGGTCGACGGCATCTCGGTCGCCGTGCGCGAGGGCCACACCCTCGGCATCGTCGGGGAATCCGGCTCGGGCAAGACCACGCTCGGCCTCGCGCTCCTCCGCCTCATCGCCTCCGACGGGCCGATCGTCTTCATGGGACGGCCGATCCAGGGGCTCGGCTTCAAGGCGATGCGGCCGAACCGCCGCTTCATGCAGGTGGTCTTCCAGGATCCTTACGGCTCGCTGTCGCCGCGCATGTCGGTGGCCGAGATCGTCGCCGAGGGCCTCGCCGTCCACCACCCCGGCCTCGACGCGGGGGAACGCGATGCCCGGGTCGTCGCCGCCCTGCGCGACGTCGGCATCGACCCGGAAAGCCGCCATCGCTACCCGCACGAATTCTCCGGCGGCCAGCGCCAGCGCATCGCCATCGCCCGCGCCATGGTGCTGGAGCCGACCTTCGTCCTGCTCGACGAGCCCACCTCGGCCCTCGACCGGATCGTCCAGGCACAGATCGTCGATCTGCTGCGCGACCTCCAGGCGAAGCGGAACCTGACCTATCTCTTCATCTCCCACGACCTCAAGGTCGTCTCCGCGCTCGCCGACGACATCATCGTCATGAAGGGCGGCAAGGTGGTGGAGAGCGGTGCGGCCGAGCGGGTGTTCAAGGCGCCGCAGAACGATTACACCAAGGCACTTTTCGCGGCCGCCTTCGACCTCGCCGCCACAACGCATGAGAGACCGCCGACGTGAATACCCTGCTTCTCGGTATCGGCGCCTGGGACCCGGAACCCTGGCGCGCCCGTTTCCAGGCGGTGCTGCCCGGCTGGCAGGTGGTCCTGCCCGGCGAGATCTTCGACCGCCGCGCCGTGCGCTATGCCGCGGCCTGGAAGCAGCCCGAGGGCACCTTCGCCGACCTGCCGCTGCTCGACGCGATCTTCTCCCTCGGCGCCGGCGTCGACCACCTGTTCAAGGACCGGCGGCTGCCCGAGGGCGTGCCCGTGGTCCGCGTCGTCGATCCCGACCTCACCACGCGCATGTCCGAATATGTGGTCATGCACTGCCTCATGGCCCTGCGGAGGGTGCGCGTCTATGACGGCTTCCAGCGCGAGCGCAAATGGATCGACCTGCGCGACCAGCCGCAGGCGAGCGACATCCGCGTCGGCCTGCTCGGCATGGGCGTACTCGGCCAGGACGCCGCCGCCAAGCTGAAGACCATGGGCTTCCAGGTCGCCGGCTGGAGCCGCCGCGATGGCGTCGCCATGCATCACGGGGCGGAGGGCCTCGACGCGCTCGTCGCGGCCTCCGACATCCTCGTCGCCATGATGCCGCTGACCGCCGACACCGCGGGCATCCTCGACGCGAAGCTCTTCTCCAGGCTGCCGAAGGCAGAGGCCATCGGCGGCCCCGTGCTGATCAACGTCGGTCGCGGCGGCCTGCAGAACGAGGCCGACATCCTCGCGGCGCTTGAGAGCGGCACCCTCGGGACCGCGGTCCTCGACGTCTTCCAGACCGAGCCCCTTCCCGAGGACAGCCCGCTCTGGTCGCACCCACACGTGACGGTGACGCCGCACAATTCGGCGATCTCCTCGCCCCCGGCCATCGCCGCCTATGTCGCCGCCCAGATCAGGGCGCACATGGATGGCCAGCCGCTGGTGAACGTCGTCGACCCCGCGCACGGCTATTGATACAAATTTCCCTAGGGTAAGCTAAGCTGCCGTGCCAGAACGGTTTTTTTCCGGGCGGCATATGATACCTTAGGAGTAAATTTACGCAGGTCTCAGATGGTGATCGGCGACATGCCGTCCCGGAGATCAGCCGTGTTCAATCGCCTCACCGTCAGCGGCCTCGTCAGGGCCGTTGTGTCCGTCCTCGCGCTGGTGCTGGTCGCCCAGCTTTCGTACGGGGCGTGGTCGTCCTGGACCCAGTATCGCAAGTCGCAGCGCATCGCGGCCGTGGTCGACACCACGACCCACATGTTCACCGCGCTCCACAATCTGCGCGTCGACCGGTCGAACTCGCGGCGCGCCCTGATCCTCGACGACGTCCACCCGACGGTGCCGCGCACCATCGCCCCGCACCGCGAGGCCGAGATGCCGGCGCTGCGCGCGGCGCTCGCCACGCTGCGGACCATCGACTATCCCGGCGCCGCCGCGGCGATCTCGCAGCTCGACCAGACGATCAAGCGCATCGACGAGATGCAGGCCGAGACGGCCCGCGCCATGGCCCAGCCGAAGGCGCAGCGCCGGGCGGGCATCGCCGACGAGTACTTCAACCTCACCGACGGCGCGATCAACCTCCTCGACCGCCTGTCCGGCGAGCTCACCAAGCTGATCAAGCTCGACGATTCTCTGATCGACCAGCTCATGGAGATCAAGCAGAACGCCTGGATCGCCCGCCAGGCGGCTGGCGACACCTCGGTCTTCATCTCCAACCCCCTCGCCGGCCTGCCGCTGCCCGAGAACCCGCTGGTCGGCTACACGGTCCTGACGACGCGCATGGAGACCGCCTGGGCCGGCGTCGAGCAGCTGGCGGCGAGCCTCGCCCTGCCGCCGAGCTTCAACGCCGCCCTCCAGCAGGCCCGCAGCGGCTTCCTCGACCCCGAATTCGCCAAGGTCCGCCTGGCGACGCTCAATGCCCTGATCAACAAGCAGCAGCCCGCCTTCACCGCCAACCAGTGGTCGCTGATGGCGGTGCCGAAGCTCGGCACGATCCTCGCCGCCGCCGACGCCGCGCTGGACACCGCCCGCAGCCATTCGGACGCCTCCCGCACGGCCGCATTCCGCAGCTTCGTCATGCAGGTGACGGCGCTGGGTCTCGCCCTTGCCTTCGCCGTCGGCGCCCTCGTCCTGGTGTCGCGCCGGGTCATCGGGCCGCTGACCGAGATCAAGGACTCCATGCTGCGTCTCGCCAACGGCGACACGACGGTGGAGAGCCGCTTCGCCTCCCGCCGCGACGAGATCGGCGCCCTGGCCGGCGCCATGCAGACCTTCAAGGACAACATGCTGGAGGCCGAGCGGCTGCGCAGCGAGCAGGGCGCCGCGGAAGCGCGCCTCGCCTCCGAGCGCCGCGCCGCCATGCTCCAGCTCGCCGACGCCTTCCAGGGCACGGTGGGCGGCATCGTCCAGACGGTCTCGCGCGCCTCCGCCGAACTGGAGGCCGCCGCCACCAGCCTGTCGAAGACCGCCGAGAACACCCAGGGCCTCGCGACCGTCGTCGCCTCCGCCTCCGACGAGGCCTCGGCCAACGTCCAGTCGGTGGCCGGTGCCGCCGAGGAGATGGCGAGCTCGGTCAGCGAGATCGGCCGTCAGGTGGAGGAATCGAGCCGCATGTCGGGCGAGGCGGTCAAGCAGGCCGAGAAGGCCGACCAGCGCATCGCCGAGCTCTCCCTCGCCGCCGGCCGCATCGGCGACGTGGTGAAGCTGATCACCGCCATCGCCGAGCAGACCAATCTCCTCGCCCTCAACGCCACCATCGAGGCGGCCCGCGCCGGCGAGGCCGGCAAGGGCTTCGCGGTCGTCGCCTCCGAGGTCAAGCAGCTCGCCACCCAGACGGCGAAGGCCACCGAGGAGATCGGCGCCCAGATCGCCACCATGCAGGCGGCGACGCAGGACTCCGTTGCCGCCATCAAGGAGATCGGCTCGACCATCGATCACCTCGCCGGCATCGCCGCGGCCATCGCCGCAGCGGTCGAGGAACAGGGCGCGGCGACGCAGGAGATCTCCCGCAACGTGCAGGAAGCAGCTCAAGGCACCGCCGAGGTCGCGAGCAACATCGCCAGCGTCAACAGCGGCGCCGCCGAGACCGGCTCGGCCTCCAGCCAGGTGCTCAGTTCCGCCCAGTCCCTGTCCCGCGAGAGCGAGATCCTCCAGCGCGAGGTGGCACGCTTCATCGAGACGGTGAAGGCCGCCTGACGTTTTTTGCCTCCGTCGCGCCTGCCGTCACGCAGGCTTGATTGTTCAGGGAACGGCCGCGCCACGATGGTGCGGCCGTTCGCATGTCGGAGAACCGTTCCATGGCCCTCACCCGCCGTTCCGCCGCCCTCGGCGGCCTCGCCGCCCTGACCGGGCTCGCCGGCCTGCGTCCGCTGGGCGCCCAGGAGGGGTGGTATGCGCTGAAGGACGAGGCAGGCCGGCCGATCCAGAACTTCCGCGTGCCCATCGAGCTGCAGACCGAGATCATGGCGCTGGAGAACGGCGTCACCTTCGGCGCCCGCCAGGCCGATCTGACGCTGATCGAGGTCTACGATTCCAACTGCCCCTATTGCCGCACGGCCGTGGCCGAGATGAAGCAGATGATCGCCCGCGACCGCGAACTCGCCGTCACGGTCATCAACGCGCCGAGCCTCGGCCTCCCCTCCGTCCTGGCGGCGCGGGTGGAATATGCCGTGAAGCTGCTCGGCGGGACGGACAAGGCCCGCGCCTTCCACGAGGCGTCCATGAGGACCCGCGGCGTTCTCGACGGCCGCCGCGCCCTGGAACTCGCAGCCGACATGGGCCTCGACCGGGCGAAGGTGGAGGAGATGGCCGACCGCCCGGAAACAGGCCAGGTCGTGGCGCGGGCGGTGCGCCTCGCCAATGCCAGCAATCTCGCCGCGACGCCCTCCTGGCTGGTCGCCGGCACCGCCGTCATCGGCTGGCCGGGACGTCCGACGATGGAGCGGATCGTCGCCGCCGTGCGCGATTGCGACAAGCCGGTCTGCGGCTGACGGTCAGGGCCGCCTGACGCTGGTGACCTCGCCGTAGGACTTGTCGCGGATGCGGGCGATGGCCCCGCTCAGCGGCTCTTTCACCACCATCATGTGGTGGCCGTTGGCGTGGAGCAGTTCGTCGGGTCCCGACACGATGCCGACATGGCCCTTCCAGAACACGAGGTCGCCGCGGGCAAGCGCCGCCACGTCGCCGGCGAACGGGACCGGCGTTCCGATAGCCTTCTCCTGCATGTCGGTATCGCGCGGCACGGGTGTGCCGCAGGCCTCGAACGCCGTCTGCACCAGGCCCGAGCAGTCGATGCCGAACGTGGTTCTGCCGGCCCAGAGGTAGGGCGTGCCGAGATAGGTCTCCGCCACCGCGACGAAATCCTTCTCGACCTCGCCGATGGGGGCGAGATGGGCGGCGATGACGTGCGCGCCGGTGTCGGTGACGGCGAATTCGCTGGTCTCGCGCTCGATGGTCAGGAGGCTGTTGCGATGGGTCACCCAGTTCGGCGGCAGCTTGATGCTGGGGCCGGGATAGAGATGGGTGCGCGCCACCTTGACCCGGTGCGTGGCGGGTCCCCGCCGCGGCCGGAAGGCACCCGCGATGGCATAGCCGACATAGCCGTCGCGGTCAGACTGCACATAGGCGAAGCCGCCGTCCTCGTCATAGACCATGACCTCCTCGCCGAGCAGCAGTTCGCTGTCGCGCGCCGCGTTCATCAGCCGGGAGGGCGCGAGCGGGACCAGCGGGAGCTCGACGCGCATGGGTCGCCCCTCGACGAAGCGGGCGCTCTCCACCTGGCCCTTCAGGTGGGCGGCGGCGAGGTCGGCGCGGGCGGGGGTCAGGCGGCGGTCGAGGCCGGGCGGCAGGGCGAAGGTCATGGGTGGAATGCTATCACGGTGGCGGTTAACGGCTCAGGGTGGCAGGAGGCCTGCCTGGCGGGCGACGAGGTCTCCCAGCCTCTCGACGGCGAGCGCGCCCTTCACCGTGCGCTGGATCACCACGTCGCGGCGATCGTTCTCGTCGCGGCGGCGTGAGACGAGCTCCAGCTTGCCCATGCTGTCGAGGGCCCGGGTGATGACCGGCTTGGTGACGCCGAGCTTCCTGGCGAGATCGCGCACGTGGTGCGGCGGCGGCTCGAGATAGATGGTCAGCAGGATGGCGAGCTGGCGCGACGACAGGTCGGGCTCGCCGTCGCGCACCAGGGCCAGCGACACGTCGTGCATCAGCTTCATCGCCTGGGACGGGCGCAACGCGACGGCCATGGGGAACGCAACCGGGAGACGCGGGAGGAACTCGTTTCGGACCCGTATTAAACGGCCCGCCGGCCCACTGTGCAAGCTCGCCCTGCCATGGCATGAGGCGAGGGTTAACCCGGAGCGCCCCGTGGTCGCCGACCTCGCCACGCTGACCACCATGGCGATCGCCGCCTTTTCCGCCGCCACCCTCCTGCCCGGAGGGTCGGAGGCCGTCTTCGTCGCGCTGCTGGCGGCGGGCACCGCCAATCCCTGGGCGCTGTTCCTCGTGGCGGCTTTGGCCAACACGGCTGGCGGCATGACCAGCTGGTGGATCGGCACGCAGATCGCCCGCGGCGCCGATAGCGAGCGCGGCCACGCCTGGATGCGGCGCTTCCGCCTGCCGCCGGAGAGCTTCGCCCGCGCCACCCGGCTCTTCACCCGCTGGGGCTGGGCGACGCTGCTCCTGTGCTGGATGCCGGTGATCGGCGATCCCGTCACCCTGGTCGCCGGCATGGCCCGCTATCCCGCCCTGCCGACGGCCCTGATCACCGGGCTCGCCCGCACCCTGCGCTATGCCGCCGTCTGGGCTGCGGCGGCCGGCATCATCGCCTGGTGGGGATGAGCCGATCGCGCCCCCGGCCCGCGCCACCGCCCCTGTACCTCACCTTTGAAATGCACTAATCACGGCCCGTTCCCCGTGACTGCGAGAGGCTATCGCGATGCAGACCTACGACCGGCTCGTCACCGTCTTCGGCGGCTCGGGATTCGTCGGGCGGCACATCGTCCGCGCCCTCGCCAAGCGTGGCTTCCGCATCCGCGTCGCCGTCCGCCGCCCCGATCTCGCCGGCCACCTGCAGCCGCTCGGCATGGTCGGCCAGATCCACGCCGTCCAGGCGAATCTGCGCTATCCGGATTCGGTGCGCCAGGCGGTGGCCGGCGCCGAGATCGTCATCAACTGCGTCGGCATCCTCTACGAGACCGGCCGGCAGAAGTTCGATTCCGTCCAGGCGCGCGGCGCCGCGACCGTGGCACGCGCCGCGGCCGAGGCCGGCGCCCGCCTGATCCACATCTCCGCCATCGGCGCCGATGCCGAGAGCGAGTCGATCTACGCCCGCACCAAGGCCGCCGGCGAGGCCGCCGTGCTGCAGGAGGTGCCGGACGCGGTGATTCTCAGGCCCTCCATCGTGTTCGGCCCCGAGGACGACTTCTTCAACCGCTTCGCCGGCATGGCCCAGATGTCGCCGGTCCTCCCCCTCGTCGGCGGCGGCGAGACGAAGTTCCAGCCGGTCTTCGTCGGCGACGTCGCCGAGGCGGTGATGGCCGCCGTGGACGGGCGTACGACGCCCGGCGCGGTCTACGAGCTCGGCGGTCCCGCGGTGAAGAGCTTCCGCGACCTCATGGAATTCGTGCTGGCCACGACCCAGCGCAAGCGGCTGCTCGTGCCGCTCTCCTTCGGCCTCGCGACGCTGCAGGCCAAGTTCCTCCAGCTGCTGCCGAAGCCGCTTTTGACCGAGGACCAGGTCGAACTCCTGCGCCACGACAACGTCGTCGGCGCGGCGGCCAAGGCGGAGGGCCGGACGCTGGACGGTCTCGGCATCCACGCCCAGTCGGTGGAGGCCGTGGTGCCGACCTATCTGTGGCGGTTCCGCCGGCAGGGCCAGTTCACCGCGCCGGTCGCCTGACCGGCCTCAGCGCATCAGGTAGAGCCCGACGAGGCCCGCCGAGCCGACGACGATCCGCCACACCGCGAAGAGCGTGAAGCCGTGGCGGCTGACGTAGTCGAGCAGGAAGCGCACGACGAAGAGCCCGGAGATGAAGGCGGCGACGAAGCCGACGCCGATCGTCGTGACGTCGGAAAAGTCCAGCACCCGGTAGTTCTTGTAGAGATCGTAGGCGAAGGCTCCCGCCATGGTCGGCATGGCGAGGAAGAACGAGAATTCGGCCGCGGCGCGTTTGGTCGTGCCCATGAGCAGCGCGCCGACGATGGTCGCACCCGAGCGCGAGACGCCGGGAAAGAGCGCGGCGCACTGGCACAGGCCGATCTTGAAGGCCAGCCAGGGCGAGAAGCGGAAGGCGTTGTCCTCCTTCGCCTCGAGCTTCAGCCGGTCGACGACCAGCAGCACGATGCCGCCGAGGATGAGGGCGACGCAGACGAGGTCCGGCCGCTCGAACAGCGCCTTGATGCGGCTGTGCAGCACTGCGCCGAGCGCCGCGGCCGGAAGGAAGGCGACGATGACGGAGACGACGAAGCGCCGCGCCCAGGCATCGGTCGGCAGGCACAGCACGACGCCGAGCAGGCGGGAGAAATAGACCAGCAGGATCGCGAGGATGGCGCCGAGCTGGATCAGCACCTCGAAGGTCTTGCCGGTCGACTGGAAGCCGAGGAAATGGCCGATCAGGATGAGATGTCCGGTGGAGGAGACCGGAATGAACTCGGTCGCCCCTTCCACCACGCCGAGGACCAGCGCCTTGGCCAGATTGACGATGTCCATGATGACCCCGGTCGCCTCGAAACGGCCGGAACGCCGGCCTCTCGTCGTGTGATAGGCGCGACTGTCTTCATGTCCGGTTAAGCATGCGCCTCCGTGAAAATGCTGAGGCCCGGAGCGGGAGGCGGCGTTCACGCTCCATCAACCATGACGGATCGTGAAGGCTCTCCGCCGAATCCGCCGGTTGTTTCGCCGCCCTCATGGCGCTATGCACCCGCCTCCCGCATTGTCATCGAAAAACCATATCGGGGCCCTCGATTGCGGGCCCTTCAGGTCTGGAGCGCATGGGACTGATCCTCCATCATCGCTACTTCTGCCCGCATTCCCGCTTCGTGCGCCTCGTGCTCACCGAACGGGGTTTCGAGGCGGACCTGGTCGAGGAGAGGCCCTGGGAGCGGCGCACCGATTTCCTCAGGATCAATCCCGAAGGCACCACACCCGTGCTGGAACTGGCCGACGGGGTCGCCATTCCCGGGCCCGACGGCGTCGCCGGCTGGCTCGACGACACCGACACGCTTCCCGCCGGCCGCCGCCTCATGCCGGAGAGCATCGCCCACCGCATCGAGGTGCGCCGGCTGATGCGCTGGTTCCACGGCAAGTTCTTCGAGGAGGTCTCGGGGCCGCTGGTCGAGGAGAAGATCGACAAGCGCTTCATTCCGGCCGAATACGGCGGCGGCGCGCCCAACACGACGGCGCTGCGCGCGGCGCGCGCCAATATCCGCTATCATCTGGCCTATGTGGGCTGGCTCGCCGCGCGCAACGACTGGCTCGCCGGCCCCACCATGAGTTACGCCGATCTGGCGGCCGCCGCGCATCTCTCGGTGGTGGACTATCTGGGCGAGGTTCCGTGGAACGACGACGCGGCGGCGAGGGACTGGTACGCGCGGGTGAAGTCCCGCCCGTCGTTCCGCACGTTGCTGAACGACCGCGTGGTCGGCATGCAGCCGAGCGCGAGCTACGCCGATCTCGACTTCTGAGCGATCCCGCCGCCCTGCGGCAGGCCATCGCGGCACAGGCCCGCGCCGAGGGCTTCGACGCCGTCGGCTTCACCTGGCCTGACGCCATTGCCGAAGCCGGCCCGCGCCTGGCAGAGGCGGTTGCGGCCGGGCGCCACGGCTCCATGGACTGGATGGCGGAGACGCTGGAGCGCCGCTCCCATCCCAACGCCATGTGGCCGGACGGGCGCTCGCTGATCATGCTCGGCGTCAACTACGGGCCGGACGAGAACCCGCTCGACGGCCTGAAGGACAAGGGCAGCGGCCTCATATCGGTCTATGCCCGCGGCGACGACTATCACGAGGTCATCAAGGCCCGCCTGAAGGCCTTCGCCCGCTGGCTGGTGGACGAGACGGGCTGCGAGCTCAAGGTCTTCGTCGACACTGCGCCCCTCATGGAAAAGCCGCTGGCGGCCGCCGCCGGCCTCGGCTGGCAGGGCAAGCACACCAATCTCGTTTCCCGCGACTTCGGCTCGTGGCTCTTCCTCGGAGCGGTCATGACGACGCTGGAGATCGCCCCCGACGCGCCGGAGCGCGACCATTGCGGCTCCTGCACCGCCTGCCTGTCGGCCTGCCCCACCGACGCCTTTCCCCGCCCCTACGCCCTCGATGCGCGGCGCTGCATCAGCTACCTCACCATCGAGCACAAGGGCCCGATCCCGCGGGAGCTCCGCGCGGCCATGGGCAACCGCATCTATGGCTGCGACGACTGCCTCGCCGTCTGTCCGTGGAACAAGTTCGCCGAGACGGGCCGCAACATGAAGCTGGCGGCGCGCGAGCACCTGAAGCGGCCCGCCCTCGCCGACCTCGCCCGGCTCGACGACGCCGCTTTCCGCGCCTTGTTCACGAAGAGCCCGGTGAAGCGCATCGGCCGCGACCGCTTCGTGCGCAACGTGCTGGTCGCCATCGGCAACAGCGGCGATCCCGCCTTGGCGCCGGTTGCCGCGGATCTCCTCACCGATCCCGCGCCGGTCGTGCGCGGCGCGGCGGTCTGGGCGCTCGGGCGGCTCGACCCCGGCCGCCTTGCCCTCTCCCCTCCCGGCGGGGAAACCGATCCGGACGTGCTCGCCGAATGGCCGCAGAGCCCGTAAGCTTCGCCCGGACATCAACGGCAAGCATCCATGACGCATCTCCTCATCTTCGGTCTCGGCTACTCCTCGCGCGCGGTCGTCAGGGCCGTCCCGCCCGGCATTACCCGCATCACCGCCACCGTGCGGTCGCCCGAGCGCGCCGCCGCCCTCTCCGCCGCACCCGTGGAGGGGCGGCAGGTCAGCGTGCTGCCCTTCGACGGCTCCGCCATGCCGGAGGCCCTCGCCGACGCCATCGCCACGGCCGACCACATCCTCGTCTCGGCGCCGCCCGACGCCTCCGGCGATCCCGTGCTGAAGGCCTGTTCGGGTGCGCTGGCCGCCCATCGGCCGAAATCCGTCGCCTATCTCTCCACCGTCGGCGTGTATGGCGACCATGCCGGGGGGTGGGTCGACGAGACCACCGAGCCCCGGCCCGCGAGCCCGCGCAGCTTCGAGAGGCTGGAGGCCGAGCGTGCCTGGCAGGCCTATGGCGCGGCGCACGGCGTGCCGATCGCCATCCTGCGCCTCTCCGGCATCTACGGGCCGGGACAGAACGCACTCGTCAACCTCGCCCGCGGCACGGCCCGGCGAATCATCAAGCCGGGCCAGGTCTTCAACCGGATCCACGTGGACGACATCGCCCAGGCGGTGCTGGCGAGCTTCGCCCGCGGCTATGACGGCATCGTCAACGTCACCGACGACGAGCCCTCGCCGCCCCAGGACGTCATCACCTATGCGGCCGAGCTGATGGGCGTGGCGCCGCCGCCGGAGGTGCCCTTCGAGGAGAGCGGCCTGTCGCCGATGGGGCGGAGCTTCTATGGCGAGTGCAAAAGGGTCAGCAACATGAAGCTGAAGGGTGAACTCTTCGTTAAGCTCTTGCACCCAAACTTCAAGTCGGCGCTCCGGGCATTGGCCGCCGGGGGCGACGGCAGGCGCTAGGGAGTTCCGCAGAGTCATCTTGTTATTGCATTGCAGCATAGCCGCGACAGTATTGCTGCGACGCACAAATCACGGAACCATACCCCTCGATCGTCAGCCGCACGCCCCAGACGGCCGGTGCAGCGGATGACGACCGTCACCTGAGCCTTAGGGGTATGTCATGATGATCGACATCGGCATTGCAGACCTGGCCATCATTCTCATCGGTCTCGGCGTCGGCGCGGCTCTCGCGCTCTTCGTCGTCGACACCGCCAAGCAGATGAATCTGCGCACCGACCCGTAAGCTGAGATCAGGACGCGTCGCCGGACACGAGAAGCCGGCCCGCGGGAACGTTCAGGGCGTTCCACAACAACTGACCGGCCGCGCGGATCTGAGGCGCGAGCGTGAAGGGCGCGTTGACGGTCACGAGACCGGCGCCCGACAGCCGCTGTCCGTCCACGACGCGCCAGGTCGCCTCGATGGTGAGGCATTTCGGAATCGCGAGCTCGGCGATCATCCGGTGGAAGCGCTTCACCTCGACCGGGTCCTTCACCGGGTACCAGAGCACGAAGACGCCGGTGGCGAACCGGCGCACGCCCTGGGCCAGCGCCTCGGCCAGCCGGTCGTAGTCGCCGCGCCGCTCGAAGGGCGGATCGATCAGGATGAGCCCGCGGGTCTCCTTCGGCGGCAGGAAGGCCTTGGGCGCCAGCCAGCCGTCGATCTCGATGACCTTCGCCCGCTTCTCCCGCCCGTAGAGCGCCGCGAGCGTCTGTGAATCCTCCGGGTGCAGCTCGCAGAAGGTGAGACCGTCGGTCGGCCGGGTCATCAGCCGCGCGATCTCCGGGCTGCCGGGATAGTGGGTGAGCCGCCCGTCGGGATTGAGCCGCGCGACGACGTCGAGATAGGGGTCGAGGAAAGCCGCCAGCGGCTCGGGCAGCTCCTTGCCCCACAGGCGGCCGATGCCCTCCACCCATTCGCCCGTCCGCTCCGCCGGGTCGGAGGTGAGGTCGTAGCGGCCGATGCCGGCATGGGTATCCACCACGCGGATCGCCGGCTCCTTCTGCATCATGTGCGCGAGGATGAAGGCCAGCACCGCGTGCTTGACGACGTCGGCCGGGTTTCCGGCATGAAAGGCGTGGCGATAGTTCATGGGCGACAGGCTGTGACCGGCAATCGCGTCGGGGTCAACGCCTCATCCCTTCGCCCCCACCACGCAGAGCCCCGGAACCGGCTCGCCGGCCTCCTGCCGGATCGCCGCCGGTTCGACCAGCAGCGGCCGGAGCCCGCCCGCGGCGAGTGCCGCCCGCACCGTTGCGTCGCCATGGGCGTAGCGCAGGGCGGCGCCCAGCACGACGCCCTCCCCGCCATGGGTCTCGACGGTGAAGGTACAGAGGCCGCCGGGCGACAGGACGCGCCCGGCCTCCCGCAGGATCGCCGCGATGTCGGCGCAGTAGATGAAGACGTCGGCGGCGGCGACGAGATCGGCCACGCCCGCCTCGCGCCCACAAAGGAATGCGCCGAGGTCGCCGACCGCGACGCTGCGATAGGCCTGCCGGCGCCGCGCCTGGTCCGCCATGCGCGCCGACAGGTCGACACCGTCGATGGCGCCGGCGACCGGCGCAAAAACCTCTCCGGCGAGGCCTGTGCCGCAGCCGAGGTCCAGCATGGTCCCGAAGCGCAGCGGACGGTTTTCCGCCGCGCAGGCGCGTGTCACAGCGTCGAGCAGGATTTCGGGCCCGCGATAGGAGAGGCGGCGGCGCAACGCCTCCTCGAAGCGCGGCGCATAGTCCTCGTAGAGGGCCGTGACATAGGCGGGGCTCATCGCCTGGCCGGGATCGTCCATCCCAAGCCGGGCGAGCATCAGCCGCGCGCCGAGCGTGTCGGCGGGATCGATGGCGAGGGCCCGCCGGAAAGCCTGCGCCGCAGGTTCGGCGGCGCCGCGCCCCGCCTCCACCTCGCCGAGGGCGAACCAGCCGGCAGCCCAGCCCGGCGCGATCTCGAGGGCCTGCGCGAGGAGGTCGGCGGCGGCGGCCAGATCGCCGTCCGCCTTCGCCGCCATGGCGTAGTCGTAGCGGCGGTCGGCCAGAAGGTCGCCCGAGGAGCGGAAGGCGGGGGGAAGCATCAGTCGTCGGCCGA
>LNFH01000267.1 GCA_001464235.1 Rhizobiales bacterium Ga0077556
AGAAGGTCAACTCCGCCCTCGACAACCCGACCAACTTCTTCACCGCCGCCTCGCTGAACTCGCGTTCCAACGATCTCGGCGCCCTGCTGGACTCCATGTCCAACGGCATCAAGACCCTGGAAGCCGCCGACAACGGCCTGAAGTCGATCACCAAGACGGTCGAGTCGCTGCAGTCGACGATCCGCCAGGCCCGCCAGGACAAGTCCTACAAGGGTGAGAGCTACTCCTTCACCGCCACCTCCGGCACCGGCGACATCGTGTTCACGGGCGGCGCCGTCGGCACCACCGCGGTCACGGTTGCCGTTTCCGCCAACGCCTCGGTCGACGACGTCGTCGCCGCGGTCAACGGCAACTCGTCGCTGACGTCCAAGGTTCGCGCCTCGAACGACAACGGCAAGCTGCGCATCGAGAACCTGTCCACCTCGGAGCTGACCGTCACCGACACCGCCGTCGCCACCACCGGCACCGGCGGCACCATCGGCGGCAACACGGTTCGCGCCGATCTGATCGCGCAGTTCAACGACCTGCGCCAGCAGCTCGACCGCACGTCGGAAGATGCCTCCTTCAACGGCATCAACCTGCTGCGCGGCGATGCTCTCGCCATCACCTTCAACGAGACGGGATCCTCCTCGATCACCATCCAGTCGAAGGACGCCGAGGCGATCAACGCGACCAACCTCGGTATCGATACGCAGGCGACCTCCGTCGCCGACTCCGACGCCGATCTGGATGCCGTGCTGAACGACCTCTCCACGGCGCTCGGTTCGCTCCGGTCGCAGTCCTCGGCCTTCGGTTCGAACCTCTCGGTGGTGCAGAACCGCCAGGACTTCACGAAGTCGATGATCAACACGCTGCGCGGCGGTGCGGACAACCTCACCCTCGCCGACCAGAACGAGGAAGGTGCGAACCTGCTGGCGCTCAACACGCGCGCCCAGCTTGCCACCTCTGCCCTGTCGTTTGCCTCCCAGGGCGACCAGCAGGTCCTCCAGTTCCTGCGGTAATAGGCCAAAAATTCCTCATAAAGGGGGGCGCGGGGATTTCCGCGCCCTTCTTCTTTGGATTAAGACGGCT
>LNFH01000268.1 GCA_001464235.1 Rhizobiales bacterium Ga0077556
TCGGGACGACGCGAGGCCGTTATTCGACGGGGTTCGAGGCCCGCATCGAGGGATCTTCGAGGGGCAGGTCCAGCGCCGCGCGAATGGTGCGCGCCAGAAACTGCAGAGCGAGCAGCGCCATGCCGAAGGTGACGAGCGCCATCGGTGGCCAGACGATCGTGCCGGACGAGATGGACACCTGCCCGCGGGAGTAGGAGTTCCAGGTGAAGATGACCATGGCCACCGTCAGGTAGCTGGTCGCGACGCAGGCGACCGCCGACGAGACGGTTTCCAACAGCTTCTTCAGGACCGGACCGGAATTGGAGAGGCCGAGCGTCACCCGGATGTGCCCCCCGCCGCGCAGCGTCATGGCGGCACCGAAGGTGAAGGCCGCCGCCATGAGGTAGGAGGAATACTCCCAGGCGTTGGGGACGACGCCCGGGCCGATGCCCAGGAAGTTCGACGCGGCCCGGGCGATGACCTCGGCCAGCATGAGGCAGGTCAGCGCCAGGAGGCAGAGGGCGCCGACCCAGCCGTCGAGACGGCCGAGCCGGTCGATGCCGGAGAGGAACCACCGGATGCCCGACGGCGCCCCGGCATTGAGATCGGTGTGGGGTACCATCGGGCTGTTCCGCTCAGGAGCGCTTCACTTCAGCGAGGTAGGCCTCGATCGGGCCCTTCGCGGCGGGGACGCGCTTGATGTAGTCCTGCACCATGTTGGCCGTGCGGCGGCGCATTTCGGCCATCATCGGCGCCGGGATGTCGACGACTTCCATGCCGCCCTGCTTCAGGCGGGCGAGGCTGTCCGTGTCGGCCTTCACCGAGGTCGCCCAGAACTCCGGCTCCAGCTTCTTGGCAACGGCCTCGATGGAGGCACGGTGGTTCGCCGGCAGCCTGTTCCAGGCGTCCATGTTGACGTTGACCATCTGGCACGACCAGACGTGGTTGGTCGGATAGATGTACTTCAGGAACTCCCAGAACTTGCCGTCGACGAGGTCGAGACGCCCTGGACGGCGCCGGAGGCGAGGGCCGGAATGGTCTCGCCCCAGGGAATGACGACACCGGTCAGGCCGAGGGCGTTGACCATGTCCTGCGCGCCGCGATCCGGGCAGCGAACCTTCTGGCCGGCGAGGCCGGCGAGCGTGTCCGCCTTCACCTTGAGGTGCAGGTACTGCGTCGGCCACGGGACGATGTAGAGGTTCTTCTGGTTGTTGTTCTGCACCACGCGCTCGAACACCGGGCGGATGTGCTTGTGGTAGATGCGCAGCTCGTCCACCGAGCCGACGAGGAAGGGAATGCCCTCGGCGCCGAGGATCGGCTCGTCGCCGATCTGCTGGATGTTCAGCACGTCGGCGATCGGAACGAGACCGTCACGCACCGCCCGCAGGTGCTCCGGGCCCTTGAAGCCGAGCTGGCCGCCGGCCTTCACCGTGATGTTGACGGCGCCGCCGGTCGCGGCCTTCACCTCTTCGGCGAATTTCTTGGCGTTGATGGTGTGGAAGTTGCCGTCCGGCCAGACGGTCGAGAGGTCCCAGTTGGCAGCCTGGGCGCGCGCCACGGTCGGGGCGGCGAGAATGGTCGTTCCGGCGAGGCCGGCGACGAATTGACGGCGATCGAACATTGGCGGTGCTCCTGGTTCCTGTCTCTGGACGTGCCGTCGTTGGCGACGACCGGGCTTGGCGCCCTTATGGGGATTGGACCGCTGTTCGGCCGTATTGACAAGGCCGAAATCCGTGCAGCGCGAGCCTGGAACACGCGCATCGGGAACGCCTGCCATGCCGCCGCTTACCGGCGATCGTTGAGGGACGATCCCGCACCACCGGCTTTGTGTCAACATCATGTTGACGTTTTGTCGTCGTTTTCTCTGTTTGATTTCGACGAAGAGTCGCGGCAATCTGTCAGGCCGTGCTGAATGCACAGCCTCGAGGTCTGTCGATGACGCCTCCGTCCAAGCTCGGCCCCATCGTGTCGTCCGCCCACCTGGCCTCGGGCGAACTGCCGGCCCTGTCCGAATTCGAATTCGGCATGATGATGGTCAGCCATGCCTTCCACCGCTGGACCGTACGCTGTGCGGCGGCCGGCGGTGCTCCCGGCCTGTCGGCGCTGGAGAACATGATCCTTCACACGGTCTACCACCGGGGCCGGCCGAAGCGGCTCGCCGACATCGCCCTCGTCCTCAACGTCGAGGACATGCACCTCGTCACCTATGCGGTGAAGAAGCTGGAGAAGGCGGGCCTGGTGAAGGGCGAGAAGATCGGCAAGGAGAAGGCCGTCTCCGTCACCAAGAAGGGCGCCGAGGCCGTCATGCGCTACCACGAGGTGCGCGAGGCCCTGCTGATCCAGAGCGTCAAGGCCTTCGGCACCGACCCGGAAGTGCTCAGCCGGATCGCCACCGAGATGCGCGCCCTCTCCGGCCTCTACGACCAGGCCGCCCGGTCGGCCGCCAGCCTCTAGGACCGGCGGCCGGGAACGTCAGCCGCGATAGACCTTCGCGCCCGCCGCGCTCACCAGCCCTGCGCTCACGTCCTTCTCGACGGCGGCACGGTCGCGCTTGGCCGGATCGCCGATGCCGCCGCCGCCCGGCGTCATCACGACGAGGCGGTCGTCCGGCGGAATGAGCTGGAACCCCTTGCCCTTCAGCACCTTGCCCGACTTCAGCGAAACCGCGCCGGCAGCGCCGTCCTTGCCGCCGTCGCGGCCGCGCGGCGGATGGTCGATGCGGTCATAGGCGGCGAGGAGGTCGAAGGGCTTGCCGATGCGGCTGCCGACCTCGATGACCTGGCCGAGGCCGCCACGCATGGTCCCTGCCCCGCCGGAATCCTCGCGGAACTCTTTGCGCCAGAAAATCAGCGGCGTGATCGACTCGGCGATCTCCACCGGAGTGCCCTTGACGCCCGAGGGATAGGCCGTCGCCGACAGCCCGTCCTTCATCGGCCGGGCGCCGGTTCCGCCGTTGGAGGTGACCGCCATCATGAACCCGTAGTTGCCCAGGCCCGCCTCGTCGGTCTGGCCGCGCACGTTGAGGTTCCACAGGCAGGACGTGCCCTCCGCCGGAACCCGGTCGGGCACCGCCTGCCGCAGCGCGCCGAAGACCACGTCGGGCAGCATCTGGCCGATGATGTGGCGCGAGGCGACCGGCTTCGGCTTCAGCGCGTTGACGATGGAGTTCTCCGGCGCCGACACGGTCAGCGGGGCGAGCGAGCCGGCATTGTTCGGGATGTCCTTGCCGACGATGCAGGCGAGCCCGAACACCGTGTAGGCCGTCGTGTAGGCGAGCGGCACATTGATGCCCCGCTTCGAGGCCTCGCCCGTGCCCGTGTAGTCGACATGGATGCCCGTCGGGGTCACCTCCACCGTGCAGGCGAGCGTCACCGGCTCGTCGTAGCCGTCCACCGTCATGGTGTTGGACCACTTGCCCTTCGGCAGGGCCGCGATGGCCTCGAGCACAGCCGCCTTCGAGCGGGTGAGGATGTGCTCGGAGAGCACGTCGAGGTCGTCGAGGCCGAACTCCTCCATCATCTCCGACAGGCGCTCGCAGCCGACGTCGTTGCAGGCGGCGAGCGAATAGACGTCGCCCTCGGTGTCGATCGGCAGGCGCGTGTTGGCGCGGATCATCGCCATCAGCGTCTCGTTGAGCTGGCCCTGGTCGGCGAGCTTCAAGAGCGGGATGTAGAGACCCTCCATGAACACGTCGGTGCCGTCGGGCCCGAAGCCGATGCCGCCGATGTCCATGAGGTGGCTGGTGCAGGAGAACAGGCCGACCAGCTTGCCCTTGTGGAAGGCCGGCGTCGTCAGCACGAAGTCGTTGAGATGGCCGGTGCCCATCCACGGATCGTTGGTGATGTAGATGTCGCCCTTCTTCATCGTCTTCACCGGGAAGACGCGGACGAAGTGCTTGACGCTCTCGGCCATGGAATTGACGTGGCCGGGCGTGCCGGTCACCGCCTGGGCCAGCATGTTGCCCTCGCGGTCGAAGACGCCGGCGGAGAGGTCGCCCGCCTCGCGCACGATGGGCGAGAAGGCGGTGCGCAGCAGCACCTGCGCCTGTTCCTCGACCACCGCGATGAGGCGGTTCCACATGACCTGCAGTTCGATGTCGGAAAGCTTGCTCATGACGGTCACTGTCCCTTCGCGGTGGACTTGCGGGCGGTGAGGACGAGGCCGAGGCCGCCGTCGATCTCGGCGTCGAAGGCGGCGGTCACGTAGGTCGAGGTGCCGGCTTCCACGACGATGGCCGGCCCCGCGATGCGGGCGCCGGGCGCCATGGCGAGGCGGTCGTACATCGGCACCTCGACCGTCCGGCCGGCCTTGGCATCGAAGACGGGCCGCATGCCGATGGGCTCGGGCCCGGCGACGGCCGCGGGCGTGGCTAGCCGTGGCGGACGCGCCGTGTCGGTGGTGACCAGCAGCGACCAGGAGAGAATTTCGATGGCCGCCCCGGGGATGTGGCGGGCGAAGAGCTGGCGGTAGCCGGTCTCGAAGCTCTCGCGCATGGCCGGGATGTCCGCTTCCGCCAGAGGGCGGTTGGGCAATGCAACGGCGATCTCGTGCCCCTGCCCCGCATAGCGCATGAAGGCGGTGCGGGTTTCGGTGAGCTTGCGGTCGCCTGCGGCGGCGCTGGCGAGCCCCGTCGCCTCGGCGCTCATCGCCGCGAGCAGCCGGTTCGCCTCGCCGAGGTCGAACTTGTCGAGGCGCATGAACTTGGAATGGACCAGTTCGTAGGCTGCCGGCGCCCGCAGGAAGCCGACCGCCGAGCCGACGCCCGCATCGGCCGGCACCACCACGCGAGCGATGCCGAGCTTTTCAGCGAGACGCGCGGCGTGGAGCGGCGCGGCGCCGCCGAAGGCCACCATCGTATGGTCGGAAACCACGACGCCGCGCTCCACCGAATGGACGCGGGCGGCGTTCGCCATGTTCTCGTCGACGATCTCGGCGACGCCGTGGGCAGCCATGGCGGTCGACAGGGACAGGGGCTTGCCGACGCTCGCGTCGAGCGCCGCGTTCGACTTGTCGGGATAGAGGGTGATGGCGCCGCCGGCGAAGCGCGCCGGCTCGATCTTGCCCAGGGCCACGTCGGCGTCGGTCACGGTCGGCAGCGCGCCGCCGCGGCCATAGCAGGCGGGTCCCGGTACGGAGGCGGCGGAATCGGGGCCGACCGTGATCCGCTTCAGCGTGTCGACGCGGGCGATCGAGCCGCCACCGGCGCCGATCTCCACCATCTCGATCACGGGAATGCGGACCGGCAGGCCCGACCCCTTCATGAAGCGCGACTGGCGGTCCACCTCGAAGGTGCGGGCCTTGTAGGGCGTCGCGTCGTGGATCAGGCAGATCTTGGCGGTGGTGCCGCCCATGTCGAAGGATAGCACCTTGTCCTCGCCGCGCTCGGCGGCGATGTGGGCGGCGAGGATGGCGCCGCCGGCAGGGCCCGATTCCACGAGGCGGAT